>JBEICS010000022.1:0-10900 GCA_040383925.1 Acidimicrobiaceae bacterium
CAGGTGGCCCGGGTGAAGATGCCCTCGACCGCCGTGACCTACAGGACGCTTGCGGCCGACTGGGCCGAGAACGACGCCGTCACCCTCGCCGTGCCCGCGTCGGTGCTGCGTGCCGGCACCAACGTGCTGGCGGTGGAGGTGCACCAGCGCACGCTCGATTCGTCCGATCTCACCTGGGACGCGTCGCTCACCGCGACGGTGTCGGCGACGACGACCACGGTGGCTCCGACCACGACGGTGGCTCCGACGACGACTGCTGCACCGACGACGACTGCTGCACCGACGACGACTGCTGCGCCGACGACGACTGCCGCGCCGACGACGACTGCTGCACCGACGACGACTGCTGCACCCACGACGACGGCCCCGCCGACCGGTGTGGCACCAACCGGTGCTGCCAACGACGGCCGCTGGAGCAGGCTCATCTTCCAGGACGAGTTCTCCGGCACCACGGCCAAGTGGCAGCGCAACTGGCGGATGGGCAACGACACGGGCATCAGCCCGCCGGCCAACAAGAGCTACGAGGCTGCCTGCTGGGATCCGAAGAACACCTTCGTCTCGAACGGCAACCTCGTGATGCGGGCCGAGCGGCGCAGCTGCACCGATGCCTTCGGCAAGACGTACAGCTACGCCACCGGTGGGGCCACCACGGGTTCGTGGGCCTTCTCGTACGGCTATGCCGAGGCGCGCATCTTCCTGCCGGCCGATGCCAATGGAAAGATCGCCAACTTCCCGGCCTGGTGGCTGAACGGTACGGCGAACGACAGCAGTGGCTGGCCCAATGGCGGTGAGATCGACGTGGTCGAAGGCCTGTCCGATCACATCAACTGCTGGCACTACCACTGGGGTTCCCCGTCGAACGCCCAGTCGGCCGGTGGTTGCCCGTCCACGACCCTGGTTCCCTCGCTGAGGAACCCGGCCGGGTGGCACACCTACGGCGTGGGCTGGGAAGCGGGCGTGATCCGCTTCTACTACGACGGCGTGCTCGTGGCCACCCACACCACCGGTGTGGTGAGCGGTCCGATGTACCTGGCGCTCGACAACGCCGTGCCGGCGCAGTGGACCCCCACGGTGCCGGCCGACATGCTCGTCGACTACGTGCGGGTGTGGCAGCGCTGATCTGAGTCCGCGGGAACCGGTGCGCTGATCTCGTGTCGGGTTCGGGCCCTTCGGGGTACCGAGCCCGACACGAGTCGCGTCGCGTGTAGGCCTTCGCCGCCGCAACTCGGGTCGACCGGCACGATCGCGCCGAGTGGGCCACTGCATACGGTCCGGCCGTGCAGCCGTGCCGTCGTACCCGATCGACCCGAGCGTGCCTGTCGCAACGGCGGGTGCTGTTGGCGACAGGCCTCGGAGTGATCGGCCTGCTCGGCATCGCCGGCGGCGGACAGGGTCCGCACCCGGCCGACGCAGCGGCGACCGGGTCGCCACTCACCATCGCCGTGATCGGCGACTACGGGGGCGACAACGGCGGCGAGTACCGCCTGGCCGACCTCGTCGCCCGATGGAAGCCCGACGCAGTGGCCACCGTCGGCGACAACCTGTACCCCACGTCGCCAACGGTGACGGGTACCGACAAGTACGACCTCGTGGTGGGGAAGTTCTTCTGCCAATTCCTCGCCGGCGTCCCGGCCGGGCCCTACTGCAACGGCAGGCAGAGTGCCGTGAACCGCTTCTTCCCCGCCACCGGCAACCACGACTACACCGACGGGCCGATCGCCAACTACCTCGCCTACTTCAGCCTGCCGGGCCGCGGTGTGACGAGTGAGTTCCCGACGGGATCCGACCAGTACTACGACGTGGTGCTCGGCCCCGTCCATCTGTTCTTCATCGACTCGCAGCTCACCGAGGGTGCGTTCCCCGACGCCCCGTCGTTCGCCGCCCAGCAGGCCTGGCTGCGCGAGGCGATGACGGCATCCGACGTGCCGTGGAAGTTGGTGCTGTTCCACCATCCGGCCTACTCGAGCGGTGCCACGTATGGCAGCACGCCGTCGATGCAGTGGCCGTTCGGCGAGTGGGGTGCCGACATGGTGCTGGCCGGCCACCACCACTCGTACGAACGCATCGTGCGCAGCGACACCACCTACTTCGTGGTGGGTCTGGGCGGGGCCAGTCGGTTCCCGTTCGATCCGCCCATCCCGGGCAGTGAAGTGCGGTTCAACGAAGACGAAGGCGCACTGCGCCTGACGGCGACCGACACCTCGCTCGTAGCCGAATTCATCACCACCTCGAACGTGCTGATCGACCGGTACACCCTCACCAAGGACCCGGTGCCCCCGCCGACGACGAGTACGACGAGTACGACGTCGACGGTGCCGAGGACGACCACGACGACGGTGCCGCGGACCACGACGACGGTGCCGCGGACGACCACGAGTACGTCGACGACGGTGCCGCGGACGACCACGACGACGGTGCCGCGGACCACGACGACGAGTACGTCGACGACGGTGCCGCGGACGACGACGAGTACGTCGACGACGGTGCCGCGGACGACGACGAGTACGTCGACCACCACGTCCACGTCCACGTCCACGTCCACGTCCACGACCACGACGACGACGCAGCCGCCGTCGACGGTCGTGCCTGTTCCGCAGGTGATCGTCACCGGAGCCAGCGTGGGGGCGTATGCGCGTCGGCTCGAACTCGACGGGTTCCGGTCGGATCGACGGGTGCCGTCGATCCGCTGACCTGCTGTCAGGTGCGTTCGAGGATGGGGATGCCACCGATGGTGACGACCACCCGGTAGTGGCGGCGCAGTGCCCGGTCGGCTGCGCCCGACGGGACGCACGAGCGCGCTCCCTGGTACTCGGCGACGAAGCGGGGTCGGTCGTCGCCGGAGAGCAACGCCGTGAGCGCCTGCTGGGCCGACGGAATGTTGCGGATGCCGTCGTGCCACAGGTACGGGTACGGCGGGTCGGTGCGAAGGTTGCCGTACAGGCCGGCGCTGGCGCACAGGGCGAGGATGTCGTCGCCCGGCGCGGCGTGGAGGCGGTACCAGGCGGCGATCGCCTCGTCGTCGACGAGTCGCGAGTCGCCGCTCAGCCGGGTGCCTGTCTCGACGCGAGGGATGGCGATGGCCTGTGCCGTCATCAGCAGGGGCATGGCAGCGAGCGCGGCGGTGGCCACGGCTCGGACACCCCGCGGCGCGGCCAGGGCCAGCACCACCCCGGCGACGGTGCCGAGCGGGAAGGTGAGGATGACCCAGTAGTGGCGGTGGAACTGGCCTCCGCTCGCGAAGGCGGCGCCGGCGAGGACGGTCCACACCGTGCACACCAGTGCACCGCCGTGGCGGAGGTGGCGCACCTGGGCGGGCGACCGTCGCGCCAACACGACGAGCGCCAGGACGATGATGGCGGCTGCGATCGGGGCGAGCGCCGGAGCCGCGATGTCGCGGGTGAGGCGGAACCGCTGCCAGTCGGCGTTGGCCAGTGCGCTGCGCTGCCCGATGCGGTAGCCGGCGACGGCGAACCACCACCGCTGCCACCCGGTGGCCGCACCGTGCACGGCTGCGGCGCCGAGCGGTAGCACGGCGCCCAGCAGCACGGCCGGGACCGCAAGCACCCGGCGGCGCGAGGGCCAGGTGGTGGAGGTCGCAGCGGCGAGCAGCACCGCCACCAGCGCCGCCCCGAAGGCATCGAACCCGCTCTGCTTCACCGTCAGCGCTATGCCGCCGAGCACACCTGCGCCGACGAGTGGCAGCCACGAGGGCGGCTCCGCGCCTCGCAGCGCACGCAAGGCCACGGCGAGGCTGGTCGCACCGATGGCGCAACTGAGCAACTCGGCGTTGGCGATGAAGCCCTCGATCTGCGGAAGGCTCGACAGCACGCCCACCAGCAGCGCCGCAGGAATCCGCGCCCGCTCGCCGGCCAGCGACGCCGCACTGCTGCCGCATGCCAGCGCACCGACGATGCAGGCGAGCAGCGCCAGCAGTCGAACGCCCACGGGGGTGCCGAGCCCCAGGGTGTCGAGCGCCCGGTACAGCACGAGCAGGCCCTGGGGTCGGTCGACCCACACGTCGCTGTACAGCACGGCGCCGTGGCGCCAAGCCCGGGCGATGGCGAGGTACCCGCCCTCGTCGGAGGTGATCGGGGTGACGAGGAACCGCAGTCGCATCGCTGTGATGAGGGCGACGACTGCGGCGATCGGGACGAGCCTGGTGCGCACGTTCGGCACGGTGCGCTGGCGGTGGGCCTGGCGACAGATGCCACACGGCTGCGTGCTCGACGCCGGAGGTCCCGGCTTCGTCGGGCCCTCTGGCGCGTGCGAGAGTCGGGGGAGATGCCGGACCGCCGAAAGCGAGCGCAGCGATGACCACCACCCCGCAGCCCATCGACCGCGACGCCCTGCGCACCAAGTACCGGCTCGAGCGCGACAAGCGCCTCCGCGCCGACGGCAACGCGCAGTACATCGAACCGTCGGGCCGCTTCGGCAACCTGCTCGACGACCCCTACACACCGCGGGTCGAGCGCGAGCCCCTCACCGACGAGGTGACGTTCGCCTTCATCGGCGCCGGATTCGCCGGCCTGGTCGCCGGGGCGCGCCTGAAGCAGGCCGGTGTCGACGATGTGCGGCTCATCGACGGCGCCGGCGACGTGGGCGGTGTGTGGTACTGGAACCGGTACCCCGGTGCCATGTGCGACACCGCAGCGATGGTGTACCTGCCCCTGCTGGAGGAGACCGGGCACATGCCCAGTCAGAAGTACGTGTTCGCACCCGAGATCCACGGGCAGGCCAAGCGCATCGCCTCCACGTTCCACCTCTACGACAATGCCGTGTTCAGTACCGGCGTCACCCGGCTCGAGTGGGACGACGCAGCGTCGCGGTGGGTCATCCACACCGACCGCGGCGACCGGATGCGCGCCAAGTTCGTGGCCATGGGCACCGGGCCCCTGCACCGACCGAAACTGCCCGGCATCGCCGGGATCGACACCTTCGCAGGGCACTGCTTCCACACCAGCCGTTGGGACTATGCCTACACCGGCGGCGACCCGACCAGCCGGGTGCTCGACCGCCTGGGCGACAAGCGCGTCGGCATCATCGGCACCGGCGCCACGGCCGTGCAGTGCATCCCGGCGCTCGCTCGCAGCGCCCAAGAGTTGTTCGTCTTCCAGCGCACCCCGTCGAGCATCGACGTGCGCAACAACCATGCCATCGACCCCGACTGGTTCGCCGACCTCGGCCCGGGGTGGCAGCAGCGCTGGCTCGAGAACTTCGTCACGTTGCAGATGGGTGGGTTCGCCGACGAAGACCTGGTGATGGATGGCTGGACCGACATCAGCAAGCGCATCCGCGACCGGGTGGTGGCCAATGCCGCCGAGTACGGCATCGGCCCGGAGGCGATGCTGAAGGCCTACGAGGACAGCGACGACGAGAAGATGAGCGAGATCCGGGCGCGGGTCGACACCATCGTCGCCGACCACGCCACGGCCGAGGCGCTCAAGCCGTGGTACCGACAGTTGTGCAAGCGGCCCTGCTTCCACGACGAGTACCTCCAGGCCTACAACGAGCCGGGCACCCATCTGGTCGACACCGACGGCAAAGGTGTCGAACGCATCGACGAGACGGGTGTGTGGGCGGGTGGCGTGCACTACGAGCTCGACTGCATCATCTTCGCCTCCGGCTTCGAGGTGGGTACCAGCTATGCCCGGCGGGCCGGCTACGAGACCGTCGGGCGCGACGGTGTCACCCTCAGCGACTACTGGGCCGAGGGCATGCGCACCAAGCACGGCCTGCACGTGCACGGGTTCCCCAACCTGTTCATCGTCGCCCCCAACCAGGGTGCCAACCTCATCTCCAACGTCACCCACAACTACGGCGAGGCGGGCTCGACCATCGCTGCGGTGGTTGCCCATGCCGAGGAGGTGGGTGCCGAGCAGGTGGAGGTGACCGCCGAAGCCGAGGCAGCCTGGGTGGCGCTGCTGGAGGGCAACACCCGTGGCTTCATGGGTAACAGCGAGTGCACGCCCGGCTACTACAACAACGAGGGTGGCGCCATCGGCCGCAAGGAGAAGCTGAACGGCAGCGGCTACCCCGACGGGCCGATGGCGTATTTCCGCTACATCCAGCAGTGGCGCACCTCGGGCGGGTTCGAAGGCCTCGACTTCCGCTAGACCCGATCCGCCTCCGGCGGTGCTGTTTCAGTCGGATCAGTCGGGCAGGGCGACGATCGCTTCGTGTTCGAGCGTGGCCACCACGACGCCGTCGACCTCGATGCGCACATCCAGCACGGCTCGTTCACCATGGGCCTCGAAGCGGCGCACCACGACGGCGTGCACGTCGGCGATGGCGTCGGCCCGGGCGATGGCGTGGTGGCGCACGATGCTGCGGGTGTGGATCCAGCTGCCGCGGGCAACATCGGCGTGCACCACCTGGTTGGCCAGGGCCGGCCACACGGCAGGGTGCACGCAACCGGCATCGACGAACAGCGCCAGGTCGTCGCCGGCGCGCATCCCGTAGTCGCTACCCCATTCGCCGGCGAGACGGATCTGGCGTGAGGGCAGTGCCTCGCCCGGGCGCATCGGCGGGGGAGGGCCGCTGTCGCGCACGGCCCGGAAGACGGCACGCGGCTGGTCGGCCTCGGCCGTGACGGCATGCACTGCGACGGCATCGCCGTCGATGACCGGTGTGCACTGGAGCAGGTCGTGGTCGAACACCGGACGGCGGAAGCGCACCTCGCCGCCACCGCGGCCGAGCCAGTCGAGACCCCACGCCACCACGATCGGGTGGGTGAGATAGGCGTAGGTGGTCACCCCGGCGACCAGCGCACGGGGGAAGCCCGCGGCCTGCGCCCCGGCGTCGGTGTGGATGGGGTTGCGGGCGTGCTCGGGCAGGTTCTGGGCCCGGATGCTCCACAGTGCCGGGGTCGGTGCCGGTGTCGGGGTCGGGGTCGGGGTGGGATCGTTCATCGGGTGAGGCTCCTTCGTCGTAGCCAGACGGCGCCGCCGGCCAGGGCGAGCAGTGTGGTCGACAGCAGTGCAGCGTTGCCGTCGATGCGGGCACTCGCCAGCAGGCGGGCGGCGCCCCACGCCGCCGCAGTGGCCGCGGCGACGACAGCGCTGCGGCGACCCCAGCGGTGCAGCATCGACCGGCTCCAGCGTGCAGCCGGTGGTGCGACGGTGGCGGCCGCGAGCGCGGTGTGGAACACCAGCACGGCCAAGGCAGCCACCAGGGTGGCGACGGCGGTGGGGTGGTCGACTGTGGCCGCCCAGTACCAGGCGAGCAGCAGCAGGGTGAGTAGGCCGAGGTGACCGTCGGGCATCAGCGCCCAGGCGCCGGCCAGCAGCACGACGACGATCGCAACGGGCGGGTTCACGCCGCCGGTCTCGGCGCCGATGGTGGCCAGGACGGCGACGGGGGCCAGGACGATCGCGTAGCGGATCATCCGCTGGGCGGTGCTCAACGTGCGGAGGGCCGCCACGCGCCCGAGGTCGGGTCCGTCGCTCATCGGCGCACCGCCCGTGGGCCTCGTGCCCGGCGATGGACGCCACGCAGCACCTCGTCGAGGCTGCCCGGTCCGCGCCACGGCACGACGGGTACGCCCGCCTGTTGGACACGGCGGATCTCGCGGTCGCGCTCGAGCAGTCGGATGCGCCAGGCCAGCGCCCGGAAGGGGTCGTCGGGGTCGTCGTCGACCACACCCGTCGGCAGGGTGTCGATGACGACGACGGTGAAGCCGCGGCCCGACCAGTCGATGGCTCGTTCGAGCACCGACGTGGCCACCAGCGGCGACAGCATCACCACCAGCGCACCGGGGTCGATGCCGAGCCGGAGTCGGCCGGCCGCGGTGTCGTGGGCGCTGCGGTCTTGCGGGCCGGGCTCGATGGCGGTGAGGCGGTCGAGGATGCGGCGCAGGTGACCCACGCCGCTGGCGGGCGGCACGTGGAGGCGCTGGCGTGCGCCCAGCACCTGCATCGACACCCGCTCGCCGCGTTGGAGGTGGTGCTCGGCGATCGCCCCGGCGGCGCGGACGGCGGTGTCGAGGCTCGAGGCGCGTCCATCGATGCCGTCGCTGTCGCCCACATCGCCGAACGCGTCGATCACGAGCGCGACGTGTCGATCCTCCTCGGCCCAGGTGGCGGTGACGTGCAGGGTGCCGGTGCGCATCGATCGCGGCCAGTGGATACGGCGCAGCCGGTCGCCGGCCTGGAAGGGCCGGATGCCGGCGAACTCGGTGCCGCTGCCAGCGCGCGACGCACGGTTCAGGCCCACGAGGCCGTGTGCGGTGGCGGGTGGTGGCATGGCGTCGAAGGCGGCGGGCACGGGGAGGGTGACGAGCGGTCGGGGGAGGTCGTCGGAGCTCACCCACCGGAAGCCTGCCCACGAACTCGACGCGATCACCCAGGCCGGGCTCACTCCGCGCCGTCCCCAGCGTGTCGAACGCACCAGCACCTCGAGGTTCGTCACGCCGCCCCCCTCGTGGTCGGTCCCTGCGGCGACCGAGCCCTGCGGTGGGTCGAGTTCGGCGAAACGAGGCATGGGCAGCACCGCCGCCACGTCGTCGATACCCGGATCGGGGGTGCCGACCGCGATGCGCCACGTCGTGGTCTCGCCCTCGCGTAGCGCGTGGTGGTCGATCCGCTGGGCGACCTCGGGCGTCGCCACCGGCCGAGTGGCCGTGGACCACACGGCGATCACCAGCAGCGGCACGGCGATGACGACGAGGTCGACCCGTCGCAGCAGCATGCCGACCACCATCAGCACGAGGCCGAACAGCGCGGCCCGCACCAGGGCGGCCGTGGGCTGCCACCCGGCACTCACGCCGGTCGGTCCGCCTCGCGCGCTGCGGGGGTGGGCACGCTGGCCAGCACATCGGCGGCGACGGTGGTGCCCGACGCATTGCTCATCCAGAGTTCGGGCTTCACGCTCACCCGGTGCGCCAGCACACCGGGGGCGACGGCCTTCACGTCCTCGGGCACCACGAAGTCGCGCCCGGCGATCACCGCGTAGGCGCGGGCTGCCAGCAGCAGCGCCAACGAGCCGCGTGGCGACGACCCGATGAGCACCTGCGGGTGGCGGCGGGTGGCGCCCACCAGGGCCACGCAGTAGCGGCTGATGCTGTCGTCGACCTCCACCGACTCGACGGCTGCCTGCATGGCGAGCAGCGTGTCGGCGTCGACCACCTGGCGCAGTTCCTGGCTCTCCTGACGGCGCTCCATCCGGCGGCGCAGCACGTCGAGTTCCTCGTCGGCGGTGGGGTAGCCGAAGCTGATGCGCAGCAGGAAGCGGTCGAGTTGGGCTTCCGGCAGCGGGTAGGTGCCCTCGTACTCCACCGGGTTGGCGGTGGCGAGCACGTGGAACGGTGCCCCCAGCGAGAAGGTCTCGCCCTCCACCGTCACCTGCCGCTCCTGCATCGCCTCCAGCAGCGCCGACTGGGTCTTGGGGGGTGTGCGGTTGATCTCGTCGGCCAGCAGCAGGCCGGTGAACAGCGGTCCGCGGCGGAACGAGAACTCGGTGGTGCGCTGGTCGAACACGAACGAGCCGGTGAGGTCGGCGGGCAGCAGGTCGGGGGTGAACTGGGCGCGGGTGAACTCGAGCCCGAGTGTCTGGGCGAACGACCGGGCCGCCAGGGTCTTGCCGAGGCCGGGTAGGTCTTCCAGCAGCACATGGCCGCCGGCCAGGATGCCGCTGAGCACCAGCGACAGGGCGGGTCGTTTGCCGACGACGGCCCGTTCCACCTCGTCGATGACCGCGCCGGCGAGCCGTGAGACGGTGGCGAGGTCGAGCGGTGCGGGTGCGCCGGTGCTCGTGGGGCTGCTCATGTGGGCGCTCATGTGACGGTGTCGGCTCCGATGGATTCGATGCGGGTGATGACGGTGGCGAGGCGGCGGGGGTCGGTGAGGCCGGCGTCGAGGGGTGCGGCGGCGATGAAGGCGACGAGATCGGGGCCGAGGAGCGCCGCGGCGCGTGCGGGGTCGGTGGTGCGGCTCACGCCGTGAGCGGCGGTCAGTCGCTCATCGAGCAGATCGACGAGATGGGCGTGGAGCCGGGCGTCGGCGCCGAAGCGTTCCTGGTCGCCGAGTTGGCGGCGCACGGCGCGCGCCCGGCTGTCGCTACCCATGGAACTGCTCGCCGTCTCTCCCGATGGCCGCCAGTCGACCGACTCGGCGAGGTCGGCCAGGTCGAGCGCCACCCACAGCGCGCCCGCTCCGGCAGCGGCCAGCGCGGCCAGCACCACGACGCTGGGTTGCAGTCCCGCCAGACCCAGGGCTGCCACGGCGGCGAACCACAGCACCACCGTGCCCATGAGGCGCCTCCGCCAGAGCGATGTCATCGCGCCGTGTCCCGCGGGCGCAGTGATCCGTGCACGGCGTGCAGCGCGGCAGTGGCCCGGCTGCGGTCGGCCTCGCCCAGCGGGTGCGTCGAGAACCGGGCCTCGCGATAGAGGTCGGCGAGGGCGGCGACCGCCTCGCCGTCGAGTCCGGCTGCGGCGAGCACGCGGGTGGTGTACTCCGCCGAGGTCTCGGCGGCGTCGCGCGGCCAACCCGCTGCGGCCACGTCGTCCTCCAGCTGCAGCCAGCAGGCGACGATGGCGTTGCGGGGCTCGCCGTGCGCGAGCGCATCGAACTGGGCTGCCTCGTCGAGCTCCACATCGCCGCCGGCCGTGGCGTCGAGCGCGGTGAGCGTCGCAGCCGAGGCGGCCACGGCGCGGTCGCGCTCGCGCCACACCCGCAACCACGTGCTCACCACCACGTAGGCGAGGGCGAGCAGCACCATCAGCCCCACGACCGCGAACGCCCGACTGAGCCACGAGTTGTTGGTGGTCGGTTCGTTGGCGATCAGGTCGCCGAGTTCGGGTAGCTCGCTGCTGATCTCGTCGGTGGTGGCGGGGCGCACCTCCACGTCGTACTGCGCCGGCGGATCGCTCCACACCCGCACCGCGCCGCTCGACGCCACCGTC
>JBEICS010000023.1:0-10793 GCA_040383925.1 Acidimicrobiaceae bacterium
ACATCGGGGACGGCACCCGTGTGTGGCACCACTGCCATGTGCGTTCGGGGTCCGTGATCGGCCGTGACTGTGTGATCGGGAAGAACGTCTACATCGACACCCAAGCCGTGGTCGGCGATCGCTGCAAGATCCAGAACAACGTCAGCGTGTACCACGGTGTCACCGTGGGTGACGACGTGTTCGTCGGTCCTGCTGCCACCTTCACCAACGACCTGGTGCCCCGTGCCTTCAACGCCGACTGGGTCATCACGCCGACCGTCGTAGGCAACGGGGTGTCCATCGGTGCGAACTCGACGATCGTGTGCGGGAACCGGCTCGGTGATTTCTCGATGGTCGCAGCAGGCGCCACCGTCACCCGCGACGTCGCCCCGCACCAGTTGGTGGCGGGTACGCCGGCTCGTCATCTCGGGTGGGTGTGTCGCTGCGGCGTAGTCGTGTCGCGTGAAGTCGAGGCTCCTGCCGAGTTGCGCTGCGAGTCATGTCAGCAAGGAGAGGTCTGATGATCCCCATCACAACGGTCCGCTTCGGTGCCGAGGAGGAAGCGCTCGTCCTCGAGGTGCTCCGCTCGGGCCAACTCGCGCAGGGTGCGTATGTCGAGCGTTTCGAGCGTGAGTTCGCCGAACTGCACGGTGTGAAACATGCGGTGGCGGTGAACAACGGAACGACGGCTCTCGTCGTCGCAATGGAGGCCCTCGGCGTCGGTCCCGGCGACGAAGTGATCACCAGTCCCTTCACCTTCGTTGCCACGCTGAACGCGATTCTCGAGGCAGGGGCAACCGCCCGGTTCGCCGACATCGGTGACGACTTCAACGTCGAGCCGAGCAACATCGAACCACTCGTCAACGCACGCACCAAAGCGCTCATGCCTGTTCACCTGTACGGCTACATGGCCGACATGGACCCCATCATGGCGATCGCCGGCCGACACGGTCTGCGGGTGGTGGAGGATTCGGCTCAGGCCGTTGCAGCCGAGTACCACGGGCACCGCGCGGGCAGCTACGACGTCGGCAGTTTCAGCCTCTACGCGACCAAGAACCTCAACACGGGCGAGGGCGGGGTCGTCACCACGAACGACGACGTCGTGGCCGATCGTCTGCGACTTCTCCGTAACCAGGGCATGCGGCAGCGGTACCAGTACGAGGTGGCGGGCCACAACTACCGGCTCACCAACCTGGCTGCGGCCGTGGGCCTGCCGCAGCTCGCCCGGATCGAGGAGATCTCCGATCAGCGTCGGCGCAACGCTCGCGTCCTGCTCGACGGGCTCGCCGGTGTGCCGGGGCTCGTGCTGCCGGCCGAACCAGCGGCCGGGCGTACGCACGTCTACCACCAGTTCACCGTGCGCATCACGGCCGATGCTGCGGTGAGCCGCAACGACGTGATCGATCAGCTCACCGCGCGCGGCATCGGCTGCGGCATCTACTACCCGAAGGTCGTCTACGACTACGACTGCTACCGCAGCAACGAGCGTGTGGTGCAGGACCCGGTGCCCAACGCGTTCCAGGCGGCATCGGAAGTGGTCTCGCTGCCCGTGCACCCGTTCCTCACCGAAGCCGAGCTGGCCGAAATCGTCCGCAACGTGCGTGAGGTGCTCGGCGCATGAGCAGCCCCGTGCGCGTCGCCGTCGTCGGTGTGGGCATCATGGGAACGAACCACGCCCGCGTGGTGAAGCAGTTGCCCGATGCCGAGCTCGTGGCGGTCGTCGACCGAGATCTCGAGCGTGCCCGTGCGATCGCCAAATCGCCCGACATCGAGGTGTGCGCAACCGTCGACGATCTGACCGTTGCGGTCGATGCCGCCATCGTCGCCGTACCCACGGCGTTTCACGTCGCTACAGCTCTGTCGCTCATCGACCGGGGCATCCACCTGTTGGTCGAGAAGCCGTTGGCCCCCAGCGTCGAAGATGCCCAGGTGATCATCGACACCGCAGCGGCGCGAGGGCTGGTGCTGGCCGTCGGCCACATCGAGCGCTTCAACGCCGCGGTGGCTGAACTACCTCGTCTGCTCGAGCAACCACTCCACGTCGAGGCTTCGCGGATCAGCCCGTATTCCGCCCGGATCTCCGATGGCGTGATCTTCGACCTGATGATCCACGACATCGACATCGTGTGCTCGCTGACGAGTCCTGACGACACCGTCGAGGCGATCACCGGCGTCGCCCGTGCGTGCAAGAGCACGAGCGAGGACATCGCCACCGTCACGATGCGGTTCGCATCCGGGCTCACCGCGACCTTCAACACCAGCCGCCTCGGCCAGCAGAAGATCCGGACGCTCGAGATCACGCAGATGGAGAGCACGATCACCGCCGACCTGGTCCGTCAGGACATCACGATCAACCGGATGAATCGCCACGAGTATCTGAGCGACGAGGGAACCAGGTACCGGCAGTCGAGCGTGGTCGAGATCCCGTTCCTCGAGACACGCGGCGAGCCCTTGGCCCTGGAACTGGCTCATTTCATCCACTGCGTCAGAACCGGAGCCGAGCCGCGTGTGGGTGGAGTTGCCGGTCTGCGGGCGGTCGAACTAGCGACCCGGGCTTCGCTCGCTGTTCGCTGATGTGTTGCAGGGCACGAGAAGGAGCCGACTCATGAACGTATGCGTCGTAGCGCTCGGCAAGATCGGGCTGCCCCTCGCTGTGCAGTTCGCTCGGTCGGGGCATCAGGTCATCGGTGCCGATGTGAATGCGGCAACGGTCGAGATGATCAACAACGGCGTTGCACCGTTTCCCGGTGAGGCCGACCTCGACGAGTGGTTGGCTGAGGAGGTCGGCGCTGGTCGTCTTGCAGCCACCACCGACACGGTTGCTGCCGTGGCGGCGAGCGAGGTCGTCGTCATCGTCGTGCCGCTGATCGTCGACGATCGCGGCGTGCCCGACTTCGGTCCGATGGATGCGGCAACCAGGGCCGTGGCGAAGGGTCTGCGCCCCGGAACGCTGGTCAGCTACGAGACGACCCTTCCGGTCGGTGTCACACGTGGACGCTTTGCGCCGGCGTTGGTGGAGGCCTCCGGCCTGGAGGTGGGCGTCGACCTGTTCGTGTGCCACAGCCCTGAGCGGGTGTTCTCCGGTCGCATCTTCTCCGATCTCCGCCGCTATCCGAAGATCGTCGGCGGCCTCGACCCTGCCTCGGCCCGCCGGGCCGTCGAGTTCTACGAGACGGCGTTGCAGTTCGACGAGCGGCCCGACCTGCAACGGCCGAACGGCGTCTGGGACCTCGGCTCTGCCGAGGCCGCCGAGCTCACCAAGCTCGCCGAGACCACCTATCGCGACATCAACATCGCCTACGCGAACGAGTTGGCACGATTCGCGGACCGTCAGGGCATCGATGTGATGCAGGTCATCGAGGCGTCGAACAGCCAGGTCTTCAGCCACATCCATCGGCCCGGTGTGGCCGTGGGTGGTCACTGCATCCCCGTGTACCCCCGCTTCTACCTCTCGGTCGATCCAGACGCGTTGCTGCCGGCCATCGCCCGTCAGGTCAATGAGTCCATGCCCGCCTATGCGGTCGACCTGCTCGGCACCTTGCTCGGTCCTCTCGAGGGCCGACGCATCGTCGTGCTCGGCGCTGCATATCGCGGCGGCGTGAAAGAGACGGCGTTCTCGGGTGTGTTCCCCCTGATTGCGGTGCTCGAGGCACGAGGTGCGGTGGCGGTGGTGCACGACCCGATGTACAGCGACGACGAGCTGCGGGCACTCGGGCTCGAGCCCCATCATCTCGGCGAATCGTGCGACGGTGTGATCGTGCAGACCGACCATCGCGAGTACGCGGCCCTCGGCCCCGTCGACCTGCCCGGTTGCCGTGCCCTGGTCGACGGGCGCGGCGTCACCACCGCTGACGGATGGGCATCAGCCGGGGTGAGTCGCGTGGTGCTCGGCCGAGCCGCTGGCGGTTGACCCGCCGACGAGCGAGGCGACGAGCAGCAGCCACATGAAGTGGTGGCCGATGACGAACGACTCGAACAAGTTGGCGACCAGGCAGAATCCGGCGACGGCGAGCCACCACGACGATTCGTCTGTTGTTGTGACGAGGTTGCGAACGCACACCACGAGGCCCACGATCACGAGGACGGCGAGGAGAGCGATGCCGATAGGGCCTGCCCCGAGCCACACCTCGAGAAATCCGTTGTGTGCCTCGAACACCCGCTCCATGAGGTAGTTCCAGTTCATGCGCTCGCGGAACGCCGGGTCGCGCCACGCAGCCATGAAGCCCCAGCCGAGGACCGGTCGTTCGGTGATGCCCTGCCAGGCGTACTCCCAGATCTCGCCGCGGCCGGTGAGGTCGCTGCCCCGTCCGGCCCAACGACTGATGCGGTCGGTGAAGCCGTACAGGACGACGAGGCCGCTCACAGCGAGAGCGCCGAGCCAGGTTCCGAGGGCTTGCACCGACCACCCGCGTCGCCGGGCGACGAACGTGACGCCGGCGATGGAAGCTGCGGCGGCGAGTGCAGCCCATGAGGTGAGCGAGCGCGAACCGAACAGCAGTCGGAGCGCCACTGCGCTGACGGTCGCGACGCCGGCCATCGCAGCGACCACGCGCACCCGGCCACTGATGCGGTGCGGTCGGCGGAGCAGCGCAAGGGCGACATACGCGCCCGACAGCAGTGCAACAGCAGCCACCGGAGCGAGCGAGTTGCGGTTGTAGTAGATGCCGGCCCAGTGGCCATCGATGTCGACCGATGAGGACCAATCGCGCCAGATCGCCCAAGCGCTCAGCAGCACGCCCGCCGCCATCGCCAGGAACACGGCGGTTGCGGCCTCGGTGGCGGAGAACCGACGTCGTATCCACACAGCGAGCACTGCCGGCCCCGCCAAGCCGATCGTGTTCGTGGCAGTGACTGCAGGAGCGACCGACCAGAGCGTCGACATGAGCATCCAGATGCAGAAGCCGATGAGCAGTGCGTATCGACGGACGAACCGCGTGATCGGGGCCTGAACAGACCGGCCGAGGCCGATCGCGCCAGGGAGGTAGAGCACCATGAAGGTCGAGACGATGGCGCCCGGCACTGCGAAGGCATCCCACTCAGCCGGGGCCTCCGTCCAGAGTCGATACACCGGGCCCTGTGTGAGCCCGAGCACGGCGATGGCGGCGACGACGATCCGCGCCGGGGCGGTGGTGGCACCTCTGTCGGCCGCGCTCGGGTCACTCACAGAACCATGATCGTAGACCCGCCCAAGTCGCGGCGACATGGGGCCGGGCACGCGGACGGGTTCACCGCGACCCAACGGGTAGTCTTTCGACTCTGGAGAACGTCGCCGCGGTGCAGCCGCCTTGGCGCGCCAATCATCGGTACATGCTGCGAGGTCATCGTTGGGCGAGACAACCCCCCTACCACTGAACGCCTACTGGGTTGCCGCTCGTCGGGCCTGGCGCGGCCTGGTGGTGTCGATGGTGCTCGGCGCGCTGGTGTTCCTCCTGTTCCGGGTCACCTTCAGCAGCACGGCATTCAGTGCATCGGCATCAGTGGAGGCACCGACCGATTCGCAGTTGAATGCGGTGCCGGGTGATGTCGGGTACATCGTCGAATGGCGACCGAGTACCCAGCAGGACCGCGTACTGCTCGAGGCGAGACGCCGCTACCCCGACGCAGTGAAGGACAAGTCGCTCACGGTCGACGGTGACGACACTCAGTCGCGTCTCACCGTCACGGCGAGCGCAGCTCAGGCAGCCGAGGCCGAGCTGCGGGTGACCTCGCTCATCGACTGGCTCATCGCCGACCGCCGCGCCTCGGCCGAGGAGACAGCCGAGCGACTCCTCGACGTCGACCGGGCCCGCCTGGCCACCATCGAGGAGCGCCTCGCCCAACTGCCACCCGACGCCGACGCCGACCGACTGATCCTCATGCAGGAACTGCTGAAGGTCCAAGAGGCTGTCAGCGGCATCGAGTACCTGCAGTCGCGCGACTATCTCCAGCAGGAGGCTGATGAGCCCCTGCCCGCCGAGGAAGCCCCCCGTGGCTCGTCAACCACGTACATGGTGCTCGGCGCCCTCGCCGGCCTCGTGGTGGGACTGGCGGTTGTCGTCGTTCGTCGGGGCGCCAGTTCGATGATCCGCGACGAGGACGATCTGGCCAGTGCCGGGCTCGCTGCACCGGTCGTCGTCGTCGACGCCGGAGCACCCGACCGGCGCCGCGAGCAGTTGATCGGGCTCCTGTCGTTGTTGGACGGCCGCGAGCCGGCCGTACCCCGCGCGTTGAATCTGGCCGTCGTCGCCGACAGCGCCCTCGCCGCGCGCTTGCCAGGAGAGTTGGTGGCAGCAGCCGACCAGATGGGCCGCCGCACGACGCTCGTGTCGGTTGCCACCACCGAGCAGGCGCGTGCAGCAGGCGGCTCGTCGGGTACGGACGACACGATCGTGTACTGCGAGCGCGCCCTGTCGACGGCGAGCGATGCCGTGGTCGTGGCACTGCACACCGATGCCACCGTGCTGGTCGCCGAGATCGGTGCCACCTCAGTGTCGGATGCCGTCGCGGCTCATCATCTGCTCGAGATGGCAGGAGCAGCGCCGAAGTTCGTCGTCCTGCTCGGTGCCGGGAAGCGATGACCCCCAAGATCGTCACCGTGGTCGGGGCGCGACCGCAGTTCGTGAAAGCTGCAGCCGTGTCGCGGGCCGTTGCGGCCTCGGGTCGGCTCGAGGAGGTGCTCGTCCACACCGGGCAGCACTACGACGAGAACATGAGCGACGTGTTCTTCCGCGAGTTGGGTATCGCCCCACCCAGACACCAGTTGGCGGTCGGGTCGGCGAGCCACGGCCGCCAGACGGCCTTGGCGCTCGAAGGCATCGAACAGGTGCTCATCGCCGAGCGTCCCGACATGGTGCTGCTCTACGGCGACACGAACTCCACGCTTGCCGGGGCGTTGGCGGCCGCCAAACTGGTCGTTCCGATCGCCCATGTCGAAGCCGGCGTGCGCTCGTTCGACCGGTCGATGCCCGAAGAGGTGAATCGAGTCGTCACCGACCAGTTGTCGACGCTGCTGCTCTGTCCGACCGCTACCGCTGTCGGCAACCTGGCGCGCGAGGGCGTCACCGCCGGTGTCTCGGTGGTGGGCGACGTCATGTTCGATGTGTTCCTGCACGCTGCCGCGACGGCTCCCGAGTTCGGCCGCCTGGCCGAGACCTTCTCGATTGCCGACGGCAACTTCGCCATCGTCACGCTGCACCGGCCGGCCAACACCGATGATGCCGTCCGGTTCAGCCGGATCGTCGAGGGCCTCGCAGCGGTGGCCCGCGACGGACTGACGCTGTTGTGGCCCGTGCACCCTCGGCTGCGGTCGTCGATCCTCGATCGCCTCGACGGCAAGGTGCCGACGAATGTGCGCCTGGTCGAACCGGTGTCGTATCTGGAGATGAACACCCTGCTGCGGCACAGCCGGTGTGTGTTCACCGACTCCGGGGGACTGCAGAAAGAGACCTTGTGGGCGGGTCGGCCATGTATCACCATGCGGCCCGACACCGAATGGGTCGAGACCGTCGACCTGGGCTGGAACGTGCTGGTCGACGACGACCCTGAAGCGATCGTCGCTGCCTCCCGCCTCGGTGCCCCGAGTGCTGCGGTACCGGATGTGTTCGGCGACGGCCACGCCGCTGAACGGATCGTCGACGCCGTTGCCGACCACCTCGGAGCGGCATGATCGCCGTCGACGCTCAGACTCCGGCTCGATCGACGCGCCACGTCGTCCACCTCACCTCGGTTCATCCAGCGACCGATACGCGCATCTTCCACAAGCAGTGCGCGAGCCTGGCAGCGGCTGGCTACCGCGTCACGTTGGTGGTGGCAGGAGCGGAGAGCACCACATCGAAGGGCGTCGAGATCGTCGGCGTCTCCCGCGGGTCGAACCGGCTCAGCCGGGCGGCACTCGGTCTGGTCCGCGTCGGTCGCGCCGCACTGCGCCAGCGTGGCGACATCTACCACTTCCACGACCCCGAGCTATTGCCGCTCGGCCTGGTTCTGCGAGTTCTGCGCAAGAAGGTCGTCTACGACGCGCACGAATGGGTGAAGGGCGACGTCGGCTCGAAGCCCTATCTGCCCGGCTGGGTCGCCAAACCGCTCGGGCAGTTTGTGCACCTGCTGGAACTGCTCTTTTCGAGAGTGGGCACGCAGGTGATCGGAGCGACACCCTTCATCGCGAGCCAGTTCTCGGCCGCCACCACCACCGTCATCCACAACTACCCCGATCTCGGCGAGGTCACAGCCGGGCGAGGCGAGCGCGATCCACACCTGTGCTGCTACGTCGGCGGACTCGGAGACGAGCGATGTGCCGGCGAGCTGATCGCAGCGATCCGGATCGCGACCGATGAGCGGCCAGAGTTCCGGATGAGGATCGCCGGCCCACTCGAGGACGGTGTCGATCTCTCCGGACTGTCTGCGGTCGAGTATGTCGGTGTCGTCGGTCGAGCCGAGGTGGCCGACATCTTGGCGCAGAGCGCCAGCGGCATCTTGTTGTTCCGTGCCCTGCCGAACATCATCGACGCCATGCCCACGAAGTACTTCGAGTACTCGGGAGCGGGTCTTGCCACCATCATCCCGCGTTCGACCCGCGAGATCATCCGCCTCAGCGAGCAACTGCAGTCGAGCATCGTGGTCGACGAGACCGACCCGCGGGCCATCGCCGACGCCTTGATCTGGATGTTCGATCATCCGCAGGAGGTTGCGGCCATGGGTGCCCGTGCAGCAGTCGGTTGCGTGGCGTTCTCGTGGGCCAACGAGGCCGAGCGACTCGTGGTGCTGTACGACCGTCTGCTCGATCTGTGCTGATCGAACAGGTTCCCGATCAGCGGCGACGCAACCTCACCATCCTGCTTGCGGCGAACGTCGTCCTCGGGGTGGTCGGATTCGCCACCAGCACCATTTCGAGCCGGATGCTCGGCACTGTCGGGCGAGGCGAACTGGCAGCCATCCAGAACATCCCGAATCTGTTGGCAGCGTTCGCGGCGTTGGGGGCGGGAGAGGCAGCGCTGTATCTCGTCGCCCGACACCCTCGCGCGGCCCGTCCGATCACGCTGCGGGCGATTCGGATCGCTGCAGTGGGAGGCTGTGCCGGTGCCCTGATCGGCTGGTTCGTACTGCCGCTCGTCCTCGACGACTCGGGCACGATCACGTCCGCACGAATGATTCTTCCGTTGGTGGCGGTGGTGCCCCTGTACCTCGCCTCGTACCAGACGCTCAGGGCGCTCGGCCGGCCCGGCCTGTGGTCGGCCTTCCGCATTGTGAGTGCCTGCTCGTGGCTCGCGATTCTGGGCGTGTCCGTCGTGGCCGACTACTCGTCGCCGCGAGGTCTGGCGATCGCCTTCGCCGTCGCACAGGGTCTGTTGGCGCTCGTGGCAGTAGGGCTGGTGCGTTGGTACGACGACCGCGACCCAGCGCCGACCCAGACGACTCGCCGCCTGCTGCGGTACGGGATCCCCAGTTCGCTCGTCACGCTGCCGCAGACACTGAACCTCCGTCTCGATCAAGTGCTGCTCGCTTCCGCGGTGCCGAGGTCGCAGTTGGGGATCTACGTCGCCGGTGTGTCGTGGAGTTGGGTGGTCGCGCCTCCGTTCCAAGCCTTCGCCCAGTGGCTGCTGCCTCGCCTTGCCGGCCTGGAGCCGGTCGAGGCCATCGAACGCGCACGGAAGAGCGCCTGGCTCGGGCTGGGGATGACGGTCGTGGTCGCTGCGATCGCTGTGCCGGTCACCGGCGTCCTGTTCGACCTGGTGATGGGTGACGACTTCGAGGCGGGAACGCGCACCGCGCAGATTCTCGTCGTCGCCGGTGCAGTGAGCGGCCTGATGGTGGTGCTCGAGGAGATCCATCGTGGTCTCGGGCGGCCCAGCGTGGTCCTCGGTGCCGAGATCGCGGGTCTGGCCATCACGGTCGTGCTGCTCGTGCTGCTCGTGCCACGCCACGGCATCGCCGGTGCGGCGTGGGCGTCGGTCTCGGCCTACTCGCTGATCTGTGCGGTGCTCGCCCTGGCCTTGTGGCGCACCACGCGCCGGCCCGCATCGGCTGGCTGAGCGGCTGCCCGATCGGGGAAGAAGGCCGGACCTCCCAACCAGATGAGGGCGATCAACAGGGCCATCCCGGTGGAGAGCAGGGTGACGGTCAGACCGACATTCGCCAGCGCGAGCAGTGCGGGTGCCAAGGCTGCGGCGACGGCAGCCCGCGAGCTGCGCTCGGCGGCGCCATCGAGGATCCACAGCACGAAGCCGAACAGCACGGCGATGACGATGCCGGCGAACCACAGATTGGCGAACGCATCGGCATAGAGGTTCGCGTTGGCATTGGTGGCCGGGTTGTCGAGGTAGCGCTCGCCGATGAGATAGGTGACCTGACGGTCGAATGGGCTGCGCGAGAGGAACGATCCGAAACTGTCGCGAAAGAGCATTGGCGGGCCTTCGGCGAACTGATCGAAGTAGAACTGCCCGAGCAGTCCGGGAACGGCGAACAGGCGAGACACGATCCCACCGATGAACAGGGGGTTGCCGGTGACGAGATAGCCGCCGATCGCCGCAACGATGACGGCCGTGGCGGCAACCGGGTACACGCTGCTGCGCATCGGCCGACGCGCAGCGAGGTAGAGGGCTGCTGCGAAGGGCAGCATGATCAGCGACTGCCGCGTGCCCGACATGAGGTAGATCCATGCGAGCGCGGCGAATCCGACGCCGAGCGAGACCACCGATCGGCGGCAGATGCCGCTGATGATGAGCAGCGGGGCGATGAGGCCGTTGAGCCAGCCGACGAGATACCCGAACACGCCGGGCACCGATGCCAACTGTTCTCTGAATCTGAGGCGGATGACGTACACATCGCTGAGCGAGGTG
>JBEICS010000024.1:0-10642 GCA_040383925.1 Acidimicrobiaceae bacterium
AGCGTTCTCGACGCTCGGGTGAGTTCGCCCGGCGGGTCCGGCGGCGAAGACGCGCAGCACGTTGGCGGTCACGCCGCGGATGACGTCGAAGGCTTCGATGTCGGTGCACGTTCCGTCGAGGCCACAGTTCCAGTCGATGGTGCCGGCGGCGAACACCCCGGCACCGCTGTCGGTGGAGCGGTATACGGTGACCTGCTGGTACCGGGCCTGGCGGCACACCACGGGTGACGCGGCGAACACCTCCACCCCGGGCGGTGTGATGTCGCGTGGGGCCAACTCGTCGAACTCGACGCCGACGAGGCGAGGTAGGCGCTGGCCGTCGCGCGCGTCAGTTCCCTCGTACACCCACCCGTCGGTGTTGGTGAGCACCAGATCGGCGCGGGCCTCGGCGCAGCCGTACTCGATGCCGACGATCTCGGCCTCGGGTTCCTGGAGCGGAGGTTCGCGCCAGTTCACGGTTGCCAGCATCGGGTCGGTGCGCGTGGCAGGGTCGTCGGTGCTGCGGTAGTTCACCATCCGCCGGTCGGTCGTGCCATCAGCGCCCGGTTCGAAGCGCACGTGACGGTAGATGGCGTTGGCGCCGAAGAACGCCAGGTTCACACCCTTGTCGAGTGCGCCGACGAGGGCGTCGCGCATCGACCGCGAGTAGTACTCGTCGTGGCCTGTGGTGATGACCCCGTGATGAGCAGTTGCGAGTGCCGGGTCACGGTGCAGGTCGATGCTGGTGATGTACTCGATGTCGATGCCCTGTTGTTCGGCGAAGGCAATGAGCGGTAATTCGTGGGTGAGGAAGTCGGCCGAGCCGCGGCCGTAGAACGCGCTGTACGGCCGGTCGAAGCTGACTATGTCGGCGCGCTGCTTGGCCAGATTGTCGAAGCAGTCGTAGAGCGTGCAGCCGCCCCACGGGTTGTAGGCCTGCCAGGTGCTGACCGCGTTCACCAGGGTGAGGTCGGCCGCCACGTCGGGTCGGCGCACGGTGAGCGGCACATAGTGGGCGCCGCCGGCGTCGGTGTCGATCCGGAGGAGGTACGCGCCGGGCGGCCATGCCGCGTCGATCGCGAGCGTGGTCGACGACTGCCAGGGCGCCTCGGCCATACCGGTGACGCGGTCGAGCACAGGCGGTGTCTGGCGGCCCCCTGGGTGCGGTCCACTTGTGGCGATCAGTCGTGCTCGGTCGCCGTTGTACCAGCCCATGCGATAGGCCCGTACCGTGAAGGTGGCGGCCGGTGTGTCGACGTACAGGGCCACCGCGTCGCCCCACTCGGCGCTGGTGCGATCGGCGTAGCCCTCCACCCAGCCGTCGGGCAGCGAACGGAAGGGGTTCGATCCATCGTCGTCGATCCGCCATGTGGGGTCGCCCGGCTGTGCATTCTCGGCGGCCACCCAACCGGGCAAGGTGTACGGGTCGGAGTCGACCGGTTCGGTGGTGGGCGCGGCGGTGAGTGGCGGCGTGGTGGGTTCGGTGGAGGTGGGTTCGGTGGTGGTGGGTGTGCTGGTCGACGGGCCGACGACGGTGGACGGCGGCACGCCCTTGGCCGCGGGTGCATCGCTGCATGCCGCCACCAACAGGCAATTCACGGCGATGGCGAGCCCGAGGATTCCTCGCGAACGGCGAGCAGGAAGTGCAGGGCACGATCGATCAAGCCGGCGGAATCGCCGATAGGCTGCACCTACGGGTTGCTGTTGTGTGCTTCCCGAGAAAGCAGGGTCAGGCATCATGGCAACCGGAACCGTCAAGTTCTTCAACGCTCAGAAGGGCTACGGCTTCATCTCGCGTGAAGACGGGGCCGACATTTTCGTGCACTTCTCGAACATCGAGGGAGCGGGATACCGTTCGCTCGAAGAGGGGCAGCGAGTCGAGTTCGAAGTCGGCGAAGGCCGCAAGGGCGAAGAAGCCCGCAAGGTCAAGGCACTCTGAGTGCCGGGCGGGGGTCACCCCCGCCTCCACAATTCGAGTGGCGTCAGGTCGCGTGGTCCGGTGAACGGTAGTTCCGCCGGACCACCGCCGCGCCCGGCCGAGGTATAGGCCGCGCACACGACGTCGAGCACCAAGCGGCCGAAGGTCGCGCTCATCACGGGTTCATCGCCTGCTGCGAGGTCGGCTACCAGCGCGCGTAACTGCGCCAGGTAGCCGAACTGTTCGAGCGCAGCGATCGCTGTCGTCACGGCGGGCAGCGGCACCGGTTCGCCGTTGTGCTCGAGCGCCGGTTCCGGCATCACCTCGGCGCGCACCACATCGGATGCGCCCGACACCTGCGCGTCCCAGATGGGGGCGGGGCCGGCCTGCCAGCTCGCCTCCACGCGGGCCACCAGCCCGCTGGGGTAGTGCAGGTGCACCTCGGCCCATTCGTCGCTTCCGTGGCCCGTCCCGCCGCGCAGGGTCGCCGTCACGGAAGAGGGCATTCCCTCGCCGGCTGCATTGGCGCACAGCAGCGCCACCGCCAGCGGGTGGACGCCGAGGTCGAACAGTGCACCGCCGCCCCAGTCGTCGGTGGTGAAGCCGCCCCAGGTGGGCAGGCCCTGGAGCGATCGGACCTCGATGGCCGTGAGCGGTCCGATGCGGGCGGAGCGGGTGACCAACTGCTGGATCACCGGCGCGTAGGCGAGGTTCTCGCCGTACAGCAGTCGGTTGCCGTTTCGCGCTGCGGCGGCCACCAGTGCGTCGGCTTCGGCCAGCGTGCGGCACAGCGGCTTCTCCAGCAGTACGGCGTAGCCGTGGTCGAGCAGGTCGATGGCGTCAGCGGCGTGGCACTGGGGCGGGGTGGCGACGACGACGATGTCGGCGGTCACCGAGCCGCTGCGCAGGTCGTCGTAGTGCACTGCCACCGCGTCGAGCTCGCGGGCCCGTGTTTCGGCGCGCTCGGCTGACCGGGACGCGACCGCCACCACCGGCATCGACGCGAGACGCGCCGTGGCGCCGTGCGCCATGGCGATCATCCCGGCCCCGAACAGCGCGACTGTCGGCGCCGTCGCCGGCGACTCAGCGGCCGGCGAGCGCCGCGACGACCGGCGCAAACGCATCGACATCACCTTCGCCCACGATCACGTACGAGAACCCCCAGCGCTCGCGGCGCGCGAGCAGGTCGTCGATGAGCGCCTCGGGCGGCCCGATGAGTGCGAACGGTGTCTGTTCGATCATCTCGGCGCTCACGCCCATCGCACCCGACATCATCGCCACGGCGCCTGCCCGGTCGGGGGTGATGCTGACGAGGAAGGCGCGGATGTTCATCTCGATCTGATCGAACCGGTCGCCGGCGGCCTCGCGAACGATTGCCACCTTGTCGTCGACCGCCTCGGCCGTCATGGTGGAGAAGGTGTCGAGGCCCACCACACCCGAGTGCATCGTGGCGTTGATGCCCACGATGTCGGCCTGACGGGCGGCGATGCCGAGCACGCGCTTGCCGCCACCACCGATGAGGATGGGAGGGCAGGGTGCCTGCACCGGCTTGGGTGTGCCGTTGTAATCGGTGATCGAGTAGTGCCCGCCGGTGAACGAGAACGCCTCGGGGCCCATGGCCTGCTTGATGATCTCGAGGCCCTCCTCGAATCGGTCGATGCGCACCCGGGCCGGGTCGTAGGGGATGCCCGACTGCTCGTAGTCGGAGATCATCCATCCGGCGCCGATGCCGATCTCGAGCCGACCCTCCGACAGCACGTCGAGCGTGGCCAATTCCTTGGCCAGCACGACGGGATGCTTGTAGTCGTTGTCCCACACCAGCGCGCCGATGCGCAGGGTGCTGGTGGCGTCGGCGGCGCACATCAGCGCGGGTACCGGAGCGAGTTGCTCGGTGAAGTGGTCGGGCATCGTCAGCACGTCGTAGCCGAGCGATTCGCTGCGGCGGGCGAGGTCGACCCACTGGCTGCGGTCGGCGCTGCCACTTGCCTGGACGCCGAATCGGAAGGGTCGCGGAGATGACATGGTCGAACCCTAGCCCTCGGGCGTGTGCGGCCCCGGGTACGGCGGAGCCCCTATCGGGGGTGACCCCTGGGCAGCAGCGAGCACTACTAGCGTGCGGTCGTCGTGCGGTCCGTTGCCTGGTTCCTCCGTCTCGCAGCCATCATCGGCGCGGGAGCGCTGCTCATCACCGCCGTGGTGGTCGGGGCCGCGCCGCGCCTGTGGCAGGTGGCCAACGCTCACGAGGAACTGCCAGTCGATCTGCCCGAGTTCGAGTCGCTGTCGCAGCGCAGCATCGCCTACGACGTCGCCGGCAACGTGATCGCCGTGTTCGAGCGCGAGAACAGCCAGCCGATCGCGTTGTCGAGCGTGCCCACCGACGTGGTGGGCGCCATCTTGGCGGTGGAGGACAACGAGTTCTACGTGCACAAGGGCGTGAACGTGCGCAGCCTCATCCGTGCCACGTTGTCGAACTTCGCCAGCGACGCGCCGCGCCAGGGTGCCAGCACCGTCACCCAGCAGGTGGTGAAGAACGAGTTCCTTGCCGGTCTGCAGCGCGACGGTCGGTACAAGCTGTTGCAGGCCCACTACGCGCTGATGCTCGACAAGAAGCTCACCAAGGACGAGATCCTCGAGCGGTACGTCAACACGATCTTCTTCGGCAACAACGCCTACGGGCTGCAGGCCGCATCGGAGGTGTACTTCGGTAAGCCGGTCGGCGAGCTCAGCATGATCGAAGGCGCGTTCTTGGCGGGCCTCATCCGCTCGCCGTCGGGGTACGACCCGATCCGCCGGCCCGAGCGGGCCCGCGCCCGGTTCGTCCAGGTGGTCGAACGGCTCGTCGACGTGGGCATGGTGCCGGCCGAGGGGGCCGATGAACTGGCTGCCACGTGGCCCATCCCCGAGCGGTTGCAGGCACTGCCCACGCTGTCGACCAAGCCCACCTACTACACCGAGGCACTGCGCGAGTACCTGCTCGAACGCTCGAACATCCTCGGCGACACCGAGCAGGAGCGGGCGAACCTGCTGTACCGCGGTGGCCTCGAGATCCACACCACCCTCGATCCGCAACTGCAGGTGTTGGCCGAGCAGGCCCGCAACCAACTTCCCGTCAACAAGGTGGGCATCGATGCCGCCATCGTGTCGCTCGATGCCCGCACCGGAGCGATCCGGGCGATGGTGGGTGGCCGTGGCTTCGTGCAGCGCACGAACGAGATCAACATGGCCCTGGTGCCGCGCCAGACCGGATCGAGCATCAAGTTGTTCATCCTCGCGGCTGCCATCCAGGCCGGTGCCCAGCCCGACGACCAGATCGATGGCCGGCGCGGGTGCGTGCTGCCCAACCCGGGCGATCCGAAGAATCCGTTCGTCATCGACAACGGTGCGTCGGGCAGTCTCGGCTCGCTGCAGCAGGCCACGTGGTCGTCGCTGAACTGCGCGTATGCCCGGCTGTCGCAGATCGTCGGCCTGAATCGCACGGTCGACACGGTGTACCGCATGTCGCGGTCGTCGTACCTGTACCGCGGTCAGCCGAAAGGCGACCGCCGGCCCATCGAGCCGTACGCCAGCTTCGCCACCGGAGCCAACGAGATGAGCCCGCTCGACATGGCGTCAGGTGCCCAGACGCTGGCCAACAACGGCCTGCACCAAGAGCCGTACTACGTCGACTACGTCATCAAGTCCGACGGCACACGGCTGTTCACGCACGAAAGCCTGGGCGAGCAGGTGCTCGATGTCGGCGCGGCGCTCACCACTACCTCGATCCTGAAAGGTGTGCTCACGCGGGGTACGGCGCGCCGGTCGCTGGCCGAGTTCCCGTTCCCGGCGGCGGGCAAGACCGGCACCCAGGTCGACAACACGAACTCGTGGTTCGTCGGCTACACGCCGCAACTGGCGACGGCCGTGTGGGTGGGCGACCCTGATGGCTACACCCCGATGGTGCGTGAGAACGTGCCCGAGTTCTACGACCTCGACGGCGTCGATGCAGTGCAGGGCGGCACCTATCCGGCGCGGATCTGGGGTGCGTACCAGGAACCCGCCATCGCGGGGCTGGCGGTGGAGGACTGGTACCCACCGCCGGCGTCGGTGCGCAAGGCGGCCCGCCTGTTCCTGCCGGGCGAGGAGTGCGTGTTCGAGATCGTGCGCGGCGAGTTCATCATCCCGGGCACGCCCACCACGACGACGACCACCACCATCGCCCCGCCACCGCCCACGCTCGACCCGAACGACCCGGACGCCACGCTTCCGCCGGAGCCGGGTCCGACGACACCGACTACGGTGCAGCCCGTGGTGCTCCAACTCCTGCCCGATGCGACGACCATCCCACCCGAGATCCTCGATCCGCGTGCGCCGCTGCCGTCGGTCGTGGTGAAACAACCGGTGGTGGCGTGCCGCGAGATCCCGCCCACCGTCACCCTGCTGCCGCCGAAGAAGCAGAAGTGAGCCTGCCCGGTCCGGCCCTGCTGGCGCTGCAGCGCATCGACAGCGAACTCGACCAGCTCGCGGCCCGGAAGGCCCGACTGCCCGAACGTGCGGCACTGGCCGAGGGCGAACAGCGCCTGGCCGCGCTGCGCGCCGAGCAGGCTCGCCAGCGGGCGGCCATCGACGCTGCCCAGACGGCCATCGAAACGGGCGAGCACGAGGGTGCTCAGCTCGACAAGCAGCGTGTCCGCCTCGAGGCGCAGATGAAGACCATCATCGCTCCGCGCGAGGCCGAAGCGCTCACCCACGAGATCGACGGACTGCGGGCGAAGCGGTCGCTGGTCGACGACGCCGAACTCGAGGCGATGGAGCAGCAGGCCGATGCCGAGGCGGCGCTCGAACGCCTCGCGGTCGATGAGGAATCGCTCGACCACGAGATCGCTGTTGCCCGCGCCGCGCTCGACGACGCACTCGCCGCGCTCGCAGCAGTGGAGCAAGAGGTGGCGCAGCGCCGCATCGACGCCGCTGGTGTGCTCGATGCTGCGGCGCTCGACGTGTACGCCGCCACGCGCAAGCGCCACGGTGGCGTCGGGTTCGTCAGCATCGATGGCCGGTCGTGCAGCGGCTGCCATGTCGACATATCGCAGGGCGAGTTCGAGCAGCTGCGGTCGGCGCCGGCGGGCGAGTTGCCCGAGTGCCCCAACTGCGGCCGCCTCGTCGTCGTCTGATCGCTCGCCGTGCTGCTCTGGTTCGCCGCCACTTCGGTGCTCACCGTGTACTTCGTGTTCCGCGACCCGCGGTTCGACTACCGGTTCCTAGTAGCCGGTGCCCTGCTGCCCGACATCGTCGATGCGTTCGCCGGGCGGATGTGGGTGCTGCACAGCCTCGGCGGTGCCGTCGGTCTGCTGATCGTGGTGATGGCGGCCACCGTCGGCAATCGCCCGTGGCGCAAACGTCTGCTCGGCCTGCCCATCGGCGTGCTGCTGCACATCGTGTTCGACGGCGCGTTCAGCACCACCGAAGTGTTCTGGTGGCCTGCCTCGGGCGGTTTCGGCGACCATCCGCTGCCGGTGGTGGCCCGTGGATGGTGGAACCTCGCCCTCGAAGTAGCGGGCGCGGCATTGCTGGTGTGGGCCTGGCGCCTGTTCGGCCTGGCCGACCCGGCAGGTCGCCGCCGGGCAGTTCGCACCGGAGAGTTGGTCGCCGCGCGCTGAGGCCGTCCGGCTATGTCTCGGGACATGGTCGTCTGGTGGGGGTGACCGTGGTCCGCGTTGCGAGTCTCGGCCTGTTGTACGGTTTCGGAGTTCGCTGCGGCCGGCGTGGTGAGATGAGTCGGGGGCGGGTCGATGCGGCGTTTCAGTGTTGTGCATGTTGGGGTTGCGGCTGCGTTGGCGGCGGCGGCGGTTACCGGTGTCGGGGTGATCCAGCAGGTGGGTGCCACCGGTGGTGGAACATCGTCGGCGTTGGTGCCGATCGTGTCGTGTCGTTTGGCTGAC
Source organism: Acidimicrobiaceae bacterium (assembly GCA_040383925.1). Taxonomy (GTDB): domain Bacteria; phylum Actinomycetota; class Acidimicrobiia; order Acidimicrobiales; family Ilumatobacteraceae; genus VFMC01. Next base: position 7,813 of record JBEICS010000024.1, read on the forward strand.
ACTCGTGTGGGTGGGGTTGGTGTGCGTCAGACACCGGTTGGTTCTGGCGAGACGGTTCTGTTCACGGTGTGGGGCACCAATGGGAACTGTTCCATTCCGGCTACTGCGACGGGTATCTCGGCGAATGTCACTGTGGTCGATCCGTCTGCAGCGTCGTTTTTGACGGTGTTCCCTGCTGATGTCGATCGGCCGAATGCGTCGAACATGAACTACACCGCCGGGCAAGCACCGGTGGCGAACTCGGTGACGGTGAAGTTGTCGGGTGATGGCAAGGTGAACGTGTTCAACAATCAGGGTCGTGTCGATGTGATCATCGACATTGTCGGCTACTTCGTGCCGTCGACCAGTGGCCCAGCAGGCCCGGTAGGAGCGACTGGCCCGACCGGCCCGACCGGCCCGACGGGGGCGACCGGGCCGGCAGGGCCGTCGAATCAGATCTCGGACGCCCAGATCGCCATGCTGCGCTGGGACCAAGACCCCAGCAAACCAGCCACCGTCACCGTCGGCATCAGCCCGTCCGGGGTGGCGTTCGATGGCACCAACATCTGGGTCACCAACAGCAGTTCGGGCACGGTGTCGAAGATCGATCCGTCCACGAACACGGTCACCGGCACCGTCACCGTCGGCAGCGCCCCGACCGGGGTGGCGTTCGACGGCACGCACATCTGGGTCACCAACACCAACTCGAACACGGTGTCGAAGATCAACCCGACCACCAACACCGTCACCACCACAATCACCGTCGGCACCAACCCGTCCGCGGTGGCGTTCGACGGCACCAACATCTGGGTCACCAACAGCAGTTCGGTGTCGAAGATCAACCCGACCACCAACACCGTCACCACCCCCATCACCGGCCTCAACCTCCTGTCCGGGGTGGCGTTCGACGGCACCAACATCTGGGTCGTTGACACCGGCGTTTTCAGGGTGTCGAAGATCAACCCGTCCACGGACGCAGGCCCCGCCACCGGCGCCGTCGGGAGCCAGCCGGTCGGGGTGGCGTTCGACGGCACCAACATCTGGGTTACCAACAGAGATTCGGGCTCGCTGTCGAAGATCGATCCGTCCACGAACATTGTCACCGCCACCGTCACCGTCGGCAGCAACCCGCGAGGGGTGGCGTTCGACGGCACCAACATCTGGGTCACCAACACCGGCTCGGGCACGGTGTCGAAGATTCGGGTGTGATTCGTCCTTTGCGCCGGACGTGATTGGTGTCTGGCCCGTCGTCGGGTTTCGGGCCCGTTGCCGCACGTGCGGTGACCGACCCGGTCCGTCGCCACCGGGCTGGCCTTGCCGGGGAGTTGGTTGCCGCGCGCTCAGGCCACCCGAGTGTCGATTGGCCCCCGGGTGTACAAACGGCCCTCGGGTGGTCGGCTGGGACTCGGGTGGGGGCTGGGGACTCGGGTGGGTGACGGTGAGTCGGTCTGTAAGCGGGATCCTGTGGGGCCGTTGCCGGCCCCGGTGACCATCCATCTCAGCGATCGACCCGGAGGTTGACCCGGTTGCCCAGGCCGGACGAGCAGCCCATGCCTCCTGCTTGATCTTGCTCCGGATGGGGTTGACCGAGCCGTGGGGATCGCTCCACACGCTGGTGCGCTCTTACCGCACCGTTTCACCCTTGCCTGTGACCGGCGAACCGGTCCATCGGCGGTCTGCTCTCTGTTGCACTGTCCGTCAGGTCGCCCCGACCTGGCTCTCGCCAGCATCCTGCTCTGTGGAGTCCCGACTTTCCTCGACACGATCGCCGGCCGGAGCCGACGTCGTGCCGCGGTCACCCGACCGACTCACCGTCGGCGACGAGTGTAGGGGAGTGGGTGACGGTGCCGGTGCTCAGCAGTCGGGGGTCATGTACTCGTAGACGAGCGAGTTGAGGCTCGGCGTCTCGAGGTTGATCGACACCCGGTTGCCGATCTCGTTCGGCGCACCGATGATGAGCGGCGTGGCACCGAGGTTGCCGAACTGCGTCGGGATGGCGTACGCGGTGGGGATGGCCATGATGGGCGTGGTGCCCTCGGCGGCCGGTGCCGTGGTCTCGGGCGCGGGCGGCACACCACCGGCAGCGGTGATGTCGTCGGGGTTCACGTAGCCGAGCGGGCGACCCGTGGCGGCGATGGCGAGGATGGCGGCGTGGCGCACTTCCTGCGATGCGATGGTGATGGCGTCCTTGCGTAGCGACGGCAGCGACAGCGACGGCATGAGCGACTGGTAGGTGCTGCCAGCCAGCGACTCGAGCGCGTAGGCGACGTTCAGTACGTCGCGGCGCGGGTCGTCGCTGGGGGCCATCTCGGCCAGACCGTCTTCTGCGGGGCCGCCCTGGATGGCGCGCAGGATGGCCGGCACGAGCAGCGTGTCGATGCGCGGGTTGCCGCAGGTCCACGGCTCGCCACCCTGGTCGGCGGTGAGCTGCTCGACCGTGGCGGCGTGCGCGGCGTGATCGTCGCGGAAACGCTTCACCACATCGAGGTACGCCGGGTCGATGAGGTCGGCGTTGGCGATGACCACGTCGTACAGCGAGATGACCGAGTGCTCGAGCGACGAGGCCGTGCGCAGCAGCACCACGTCGTCGACCTTGGCGTCGGGTAGCACGGTGGTGGTGGGGTACTCGCCGATCTTGGCGACGCCGGGCGAGGTGGTGCCGCCACCGCAGGCGGCGACGAGGGCTGCCGTGGCGACGCTGAAGCCACCGATCTGGAACAGCCGCCGCCGGCCGAGCAGCGCGTCGACGCGCTGCTGCGGGGTGGCGGGGGGGGTGAGGATGGCCTAGAAGGGGTTGGCCAAGGCTCGGGGGTCGCGTGCGGGGGGAGAGCCGATCGAGGGGGCCTGGCGG
>JBEICS010000025.1:0-10611 GCA_040383925.1 Acidimicrobiaceae bacterium
GATGGGGGTCTTGCGCACGCGGTGCGCGCCGTGCTTGGTGGACAGGCCCTTGGTGACCTTGTACACACCACCGGACGGCTCGGCGATATCCTCACCCAGCATGATGACCTTCGGGTCGATGGTCATGGCGATGTCGAGCGCCTGGTTGATGGCCAGGCCGGTCATCAGCACGGGGATCTCGGGAGCAGCGGTGTCGGTCATGACTGGGCACCTCCGGGCACGGTGGCGTAGACGTCGGTGTAGAGCTCGGACGCATCGGGGTAGGGGCTGTTCATCGCGAACTCGACGGCGTCGTCGATGGCGGCGAGGACCGTCTGTTCGACCTCGGCGAGCTGTTCCTCGGTGGCGTGGCCGTTGGCCAGCAGCCACTCGCGGTACCGCAGTACCGGGTCGGCGGCCATCGCGGCCTTGCGCTCGTCTTTGTCCATGTACTCCATGGCGTCGCCCATGAGATGACCCCAGAAGCGGTAGGTGCGGGCCTCGACCAGCGTGGGGCCCTCGCCTGCACGGGCCCGGGCGATGGCCTCGCCCATCACCTTCCAGGTGGCCACCGGATCGTTGCCGTCGACGGTGACACCGGCCATGCCGTAGCCGGCGGCGCGGTCGCTGATGTGATCGACACCGGTGACCATGCGGTAGGGCGTGTGCTCGCCGTAGAGGTTGTTCTGGCACACGAACACCACCGGCAGCTTCCACACCGCGGCCAGGTTGAGGCCCTCGTGGAAGGCGCCGATGTTGCTGGCACCGTCGCCGAAGTTCACGACGCACACGCGGTCGGAGCCGTCGAGCTGGGCCGCCAGGCCGAAGCCGGTGGCGATGGGGATGCCCGCACCCACGATGCCCGTGGTGACCATCAGGCCCGACTCGGGGTGGGTGATGTGCATCGGGCCACCCTTGCCCTTGCAGGTCCCGGTGGCGCGGCCGAGGAACTCGGCCCACAGCTCGCGCAGCGGCACGCCCTTGGCGAGGTGGTCGTGCAGCCCGCGGTAGATGGTGACCACTTGGTCGTCGGACCGCAGGTGCACCCCCCAACCGGCGCTGATGCACTCCTGGCCTCGCGGCGAGTAGTAGATGATCTGGATCTGGCCGCTGGTGAGCAGCGAGCGGAATCGCTCGTCGCACAACTTGATGCGGCTCTGGATCTCGAACATCGCGAGCAGGGTGTCGCGATCGGGAGCGTCGGGCCGGTCGGCCCCGGCAACTGAGTCAGCCATGGTCGGGTTCCTACCAGAGCCGAGGCCCGTTGCCGTCATCGGGGGCATATGCTCGCTCCATGTCCCGCGGGCGTCGTGTGTTGGTGGCTGCTGGTGCGCTGCTGCTGGCGGCGTGCAGCACCGTGGATGTGGGTGTCACCGCCGAGCGTTCCGAGAACGCCGCTGGTCCGGGCCCGGTGTCGACCGGCGCGCCCTCTCCTGATCCGGCACCCACCGGGTCGGCCGTCCCGGTTGTCACCGACAACGGCAACCCCGACGTGGGGCCCATCCCCCCCACCAGTGGCGCCATCGACTTCGGCGACGGCAAGCCGGCCAAGGAGTACGACGCCTACCTCGACGCCGCGTTCGCCGACATCACCCGGTTCTGGGAAGACGCATACGAGCCGACCTACGGCGGCCCGTTCGAGCCGGTCGCCGGCATCTACGCGATGTACCCCGAACGCAGCGACGACCCGCAGAGCTGCGAAGGCCCCATCACCTACGCCGATGTCGAGGGCAACGCGTTCTACACCTCGTGCGGCGACCTCATCATGTACGACGACGCCCTGCTGCTGCCCGATCTGGTGCAGCGCTACGGCACCGCTGCCGTGGCCGTAGTGGCCGCCCACGAGTACGGGCACGCCATCCAGCAACGGGCGGGCGTGTTCGACCTCGGCCTGCCCACCATCGAGACCGAGCAACAGGCCGACTGCTTCGCGGGCGCTTGGGCGGCGCACGCCGCACGTGGCGAGGGCGAGACGATCCGCTTCGACGACGCCGATGTGAAGGCCGGCCTGCTGGCCATGATCGAGGTGCGCGACCCGCCGGGCTTCGACTCGGCCAACGACCCCAACGGCCACGGTTCGGCGTTCGACCGGGTGGGAGCGTTCCAGGAGGGGTTCATCAACGGCGTCGAGCGTTGCGCCGGGTTCATCGACGACCCCAACCCGCGCATCGACCTGCAGTTCCTCACCGAGCAGGAGTTCCAGACCGGTGGCAACCTGCCGTTCGACCAGATCCTCGCCGCATTGCCGGTGGCGCTCGACACGTTCTGGGTACCTGTGCTGCAGAACAGCGACGTCGCCTTCACCCCACCCACGCTGCAGGCGTTCGACCCGGCCGGCGCAGTGCCCGACTGCGACGGCCGCACCGTCGAGCAGCTGGTCGACAACGCCACCTTCTGTGCCGGCAGCAACACCATCGTCTACGACCAGGTGTTCGCCACCAAGTTGTACAAGGGCATCGGCGACCTGGCGTTCTCGTACCCCATCGCCAACGCCTACAACGATGCGGTGCAGGCCGCCATCGGCAGCCCACTCGCCGGCGAACCGCGCGTGCTGCTGAGCGACTGCTTCGTGGGCGCCTGGATCGTCGACATCGTCCCGGCCTTCGACGTGAACGGCAACCCACAGGTCGATGCCCAGGGCAACCTGCTGGCCCGCAACCCAGACCAGCAGATCCTGCTGTCGGCCGGTGATCTCGACGAAGCCGTCGTCACGGCGGTCGTACTGGGCGACGAGGCCAGCACCACCGACGTGCTCGGTACCGCCTTCGAGAAGATCGACGCCTTCCGCGAAGGCGTGCTCGGTGGGCTCGATGCCTGCCTGGCCCGCCTCGGCTGAGGCGCTGCGTCAGGCGGGCAGCACCGACGCCACCAGTGCAGCCAGTTCCACCGGCCGGTCGCCCTGCACGCTGTGGCCGGCGCCGTCGACCACCTCCACCCGCAGCGAGGGCTGACGCCGACGGGCCTCGGCCACATCGTCGTCGTCGACCACCGGCGACACACCGCCGCGCACCAGCGTGACCGGGCAGGTGATGGCGGCGAAGTGGTCCCACAGTGGTGACAGCACCGTTGCCGTCGGGTCAGGGGCCGGCGCAGCGGCTTCGCTGCCCGCGGCATCGCCGGCCGGCGCGTCGGTGCGGGCATGACCGCGGCGGTCGTAGCGCCACTCCCACGAGCCGTCGTCGAGTTGGTGGGAGTTGTGCAGGATGCCCCGCCGGAGCGACGACTCCGAGCGGGTGGGGTTGTGCTGCATGGTGCGCTCGAGCAGCATCTCGAAGCTGGCGAACGACTGCGGCCCGTTCACGAAGTCGGTGACGGCCTTGGTCTTCGCCTGGTTCACCCCCGGAGTGATGTCGACCATCATCAGTCGCCGCACGAGGTGCGGATGGCGGACCGTCAGCTCCATGGCCGTCAGCCCACCCAGCGACATGCCCACCACCAGCGCGGCGTCGGGGGCGAGTGCCGCCACCGCCACCGCGACGTCGTCGGCCAGGTTGGCCGGGGTGTAGGCACCGTCGTCGCGCCAGCCCGAATGGCCGTGCCCGGGCAGGTCGACTGCCACTGCCGGGCGACCGAGTGCCATCGCCACCGTGTCCCAGGTGTGGGCGTTCTGCGACCCACCGTGGATGAACACCACCTCAGCGGGCGCATCGCCCCACACGAGCGCGCTCACGGCTCGACCCTCGGCCACGGGCACCTCGACCCGGCGTACCACCGGCGGGGCCGTGAACGGCAGGCCGTACTCGGCGGCGTTCTCGTGGAACAGTCCGAACTCGTCGTATGCGATGCGCTCCATGACCTCATGCTGCCAGGTCGGGCACCGCAGCGGCCCGGTCGGGCCGGGGCCCGGTCAGGCCGGGGCCCGGTCAGCCGGGCGGTGCCGTGGTCGTCGTGGTGGTGGCCGGCGGGGTGGTGGTCGTGGTGGTGGTGGCCGGCGGCTTCGTGGTCGTCGTGGTGGTGGCCGCCGGCTTGGTGGTGGTGGGCGCGGGAACCGTCGTGGTCGACTTCACCGTCGTGGTGGTGGACGTGGTGGTGGTGGCGGTGGGGTCGGGCTGGTTGAAGCTCGGCAACGATTCGTTCCTGGTGTAGCCCTCGGGTTCCTTGCCGTCGTGGCCCCACACGTACACGGCGTCGCCCACCTTCACCAGGTCGGGGAAGTACTCGGCGATGTCCATGTTGATGCGGATACAGCCGTGCGACGCGGGCTCCTTGGGCACGTTCTTGGCGCCGTGCACGGCGATGCCGTAATTGAAGTACACCGGGTTGTACATGCCGCCCAGCGGGCCCACCCGGTTGCCCTCCACCTTGCGGCGGAAGCGGAAGATGCCACCCGGGGTCTTCGAGTACGCGCACTCCTGCTTCACCACCGGCTCGGGCAGCGGGCTGCCGTCGGCGTCGGTGTCGTAGGTGGTCTTCTCGCACCAGTACTGCGGCTGGCCGCTGGCGTCGAGCTCGCCGCTCGCGATGTGCGCGACGAGCGTGGGCTTGTCGTCGCTGAACACCACCATCACCTGCAAGGGCAGGTAGATCTCGACGTGCCTGCGCCCGGCACCCATCGGCCGCCGGGGCTGGATGACGATGGGGTCCTGCATCTGCTGCCACAGCGCGTTGTCGACCGCGCTGGCGTTGTCGCTGGCGGCGAGCTGCTGGAACGTGAGGCCGCCGACCAGCTTCTTGTAGGCCCACACCGCCTGCTGGGTGCCGCCGCCGAACTGGCCGTCGACCGGGCCGGGGGCGAAGCCGAGATCGGTGAGGCGCTGCTGCACCTTCTTCACGTCGTCGCCGTACGAGCCCATGGTGATCGTGCCCGCCAGGCCGCTCTTCACGATGGGGGCCTCGGTGCTGCCCACCACCACCGCCGGCTGGGTGACCGGCGGGACGGTGGGGCCCGTCTCGACCGGCACGTCACTGACCACACCGCTCGAGCTGGGGAGTTCGGCCGAGGCGTCGCCACTGCCACCTCCCGACATGCCGGCGATGAGCACGACCACGAGCACTCCGCCGGCGGCAGCCGCTGGGAGCCACCGTGCCGCGGGTTGGGCGGGGCTCACGACGACCCCAGGCCCCGAGCCACCGGGCTGAGGCCGCGCAGCTCGCGCCGCAGTTGGAACATCTCGCTGACGATGCGCTTGATGACCGAGAGCGAACTCAGCGTGCTCACCCCGCGGGTGCGGGGGAAGTAGTCGACGCCGAACTGGATGACCTGGAAGCCCAACTTGCGGGCCCGGATGATGAGCTCGGCGTCGATGAACGAGCCCTCACTCTTCAGCGTGACGTGCTGGAACACCTCGCGACGGCAGAGCTTGAACGCGAAGTTGATGTCGCGCATGCGCACACCGAACAGGCGACGGATGAGCACGTTGTAGAAGAACGTGTAGATGGCCCGCGATGGCCCCTCACCCACTCGGTCGAAGCGGTAGGCGCTGACGATGTCGGCGTCGTAGTAGCGCAACAGTCGCACGGCCTTGTGCAGTTCGCTCATGTCGAACGGCAGATCGGCGTCGGTGTAGAGCACGAGGTCGCCCGTCGCAGTGGCGAAGCCGGTCTTGATCGACCCGCCGAGTTTGCGGTTCACCGGGTGGTGCACCACCTTCACGTGACGGTCGGCGGCCGCCAGCTCGTCGGCGAGCTTGGGCGTGTTGTCGGTGGACGCGTCGTCGACGACGATGATCTCGTAGTCGGCGATGCTGCCCGCCGCCATCAACTCGTCGGCCACCTCTTTGGCGGCCGCCACGGTGCGCTCGATGTACGCCTCCTCGTTCCACATCGGGAAGAAGATGCTGAGCGTGTCGGAGGACGTCGCAGTCACCCTGCACAGGCTACTGGCGGTGGCCACCGGTACGCTCGCGCCGTGGACCTGCGCCCGCACCAGTTGTCGACCCCCTGGCGGATCGTGTTCGGTGTGGGCTGGAGCGGCATCGTGCTGTGCCTGGCGGCGGTGTGGAACAGCTCGCGCACCATGGGCCTGTCGACGTGGTGGCTGGGCCCATCCGCCGACCCCGCCCCGCTGGTGGTGCAGGTGCTGCCGTTCTTCCTGCCGCTCGGCATGGTGGTGGGGGCGGTCCGCAACCAGCGATTCCTCCCGTGGTTGGGCCTGCTCAGTGCCGCCGTGCTCGCCGGCATCGGCATCGCCGACCTCGAGCCGTTCCAGCGCTACGGCGTGGTGGAACTGGTGATCGCCGGCGCCGGGGCGCTGCTCAGCGTGGCTTCGGTGGCTGGGCTGGTGGCTCCGGCACCCTCCGAACCGTCGAATTGATCGCGCGGTTATTATCGTCGCGGACGCGGCACCGAGGGACGGGCCGCACTGGGGGTCTGCACGATGCGCACGATCAAGCACCCGCTCTCCGGAGCGCTTTACGACCTGACACCGAACGGACTCATCGAGGTGTCGAAGAACGGCAAGACCGGCCTCTTCACCGGGCAGGGGGTGTGGACCGAGGGTGAGATCCGCCAAGCCGATCCGCATCTGTGCCTGTGGATCGCCGGCAAGCAGTTGCCCAACCGATTCCAGCAAGCCGCCGCGGCGATGAACGACTGAGGGGACCACCATGACGCTCACCAACGAACCCACCGCCCAGGGCGCCGCCCGCTCGCCGGGTGCCAGCTACCAGCAGTTGCTCGACAACGACACTCGTCCCGAGAACGTGCCCGTGGCGCTGCGCTGGCAGCGCTGGGAGTACCTCGGCGACGCCGATGTGCCACGCGACCGTTACACCAGCCGCGAGTTCCACGAACTCGAGAAGGAGAAGGTGTGGAAGCGGGCGTGGCAGATGGCCTGCCGCGAGGAGGACGTGCCCGAGGTGGGCGACACCTGCGTCTACGACATCTGCGACGTCTCCATCCTCATCGTCCGGTCGGCACCCGACCGCATCCAGGCCTTCTACAACGCCTGTCTCCACCGCGGCCGCCAACTGCGCGAGGCCGATGGCCCCACGCACGAACTGCGCTGCCCCTTCCACGGGTTCTGCTGGAACCTCGACGGGTCGCTGAAGCAGGTGCCCTGCGAGTGGGACTTCCCCCACGTGCAGCACGACGAGTGGGCGCTGCCCGAGGTGCAGGTGGGCACGTGGGGCGGCTTCGTGTTCATCAACATGGACCCGAACTGCGAGTCGCTCGAGTCGTTCCTCGGCGAGCTGCCGAGCCACTTCGAGAAGTGGCCGCTCGAGCAGCGCTACAAGTCGGTGCACGTGGCCCGCATCTTCCCCACCAACTGGAAGGTGGTGCAGGAGGCCTTCATGGAGGCCTTCCACGTGGTGGCCACCCACCCGCAACTGCTCGCCGGCATCGGCGACGCCAACAGCCAGTACGACTGGAGCGGCAACTTCAGCCGGGCCATCACGCCGAACGGCACGCCGAGCCCGCACCTGTCGTGGGAGCCCACCGAACAGGAGATGTTCGATGCGATGAGCGACCGGCGCCTCGACGAGCCGCCCTTCGTCACCCTCACCGAGGGGATGACGGCGCGTGGCGTGTCGGGCATGGGCGGTCGAGCCCGGATGGCGGAGGTACTGGGCGACAAGGCCGACGGGCTGAGCGACGCCGAACTGGCCGACAGCATCTATTACACACTGTTCCCGAACTTCCACCCGTGGGCGGCCTACAACCGCATCGTCTACCGGTTCCGGCCCTACGAGGACCGGCACGACATGGCGATCATGGAGTGCATGTTCCTCGAGCCCTACGACGAGTCGCAGCCCAAGCCGCCCGCCGTGCCCATCCACTGGCTGGGGGTCGATCAGGACTGGACCGACGCCGAAGAGCTCGGCCTGCTGGCCCGAGTGTTCAACCAGGACACGTTCAACCTGCCGAAGGTGCAGAAGGGGTTGTCGTCGCTGCGCAAGGACATCACCCTGGCCAACTACCAGGAGACGAAGTTGCGGCACTTCCACTGGCTGCTCGGCCAGTGGATCGAACGCGACTGACGCACCCCTGACGGATAGCGTCGGGCACCTATGTCGAAGGTGCTCACGTCATTGCCGGTCGGCGAACGGGTCGGGATCGCATTCAGCGGTGGTCTCGACACGTCGGCCGCCGTCGCCTGGATGCGCGAGAAGGGCGCTGTCCCCTACTGCTACACGGCCGATCTCGGCCAGTACGACGAGGACGACCTGGCCGGTGTGCCCGATCGCGCCAAGGAGTACGGCGCCGCCGAGGCGCGCCTGGTCGACTGCCGCACCGAACTGGTGCACGAGGGCCTCGTCGCCCTGCAGTGCGGCGCGTTCCACATCACCACCGCCGGCAAGACCTACTTCAACACCACGCCGCTCGGCCGGGCGGTGACGGGCACGATGCTCGTCCAGGCGATGAAGGCCGACGGCGTCGACATCTGGGGCGACGGCAGCACCTACAAGGGCAACGACATCGAGCGCTTCTACCGGTACGGGCTGCTGGTGAACCCGAGCCTGCGCATCTACAAGCCGTGGCTCGACGATGCGTTCGTCACCGAGCTGGGCGGCCGCGCCGAGATGAGCGAGTTCCTCACCGAGCGCAACCTGCCGTACCGGGCCAGCAAGGAGAAGGCGTACAGCACCGACGCCAACATCTGGGGCGCCACCCACGAGGCCAAGTTGCTCGAGGAGTTGAGCACCTCGATGGACATCGTCGTGCCGATCATGGGCGTGGCTCACTACCGCGACGACGTCGCCATCGCCGCCGAGGAGGTGTCGGTCCGGTTCCACGAGGGGTGGCCGGTCGCCATCAACGGTCAGGAGTTCGCGAACCAGGTCGACCTGGTGATGGAGGCGAACGCCATCGGTGGCCGTCACGGCCTGGGGATGTGCGACCAGATCGAGAACCGCATCATCGAGGCCAAGAGCCGCGGCATCTACGAGGCACCCGGACTGGCACTGCTGCACATCGCCTACGAGCGACTCGTTTCGGGCATCCACAACGAGAACACGATCGAGAACTACCGCACGATGGGCCGTCGCCTCGGTCGTCTGCTGTACGAAGGTCGATGGTTCGACCCGCAGAGCCTGATGCTGCGCGAGCCGCTGGTGCGCTGGGTCGGTTCGGCCATCACCGGTGAGGTCACCCTCCGGCTGCGGCGTGGCGACGACTACACCGTGCTCGACACGGTGAGCCCGAACCTCACCTACGCACCCGAGCGGTTGAGCATGGAGCGTGTCGAGGACGCCCCGTTCGGGCCGCTCGACCGCATCGGGCAGTTGACGATGCGCAACCTCGACATCGCCGACACCACCGCGAAGCTCGAGGTGTACCGGGGCACCGGCACGCTGGGCAGCGGCGGCCTGCTGTCACTCGAGGCCCCCAACCCCTCCTGAGCAGGCACTGCGGGAGCGGGCGTCCTGCCGCTCTCGCCACGCCTTGGCATCCCGCCACTCCCCCCTGCGTTTGTGAGCACAGCCGGGTCCACCGGGGTTCCGCTCACAAACGCTCCGCCCGGCCCGTTGCGTTTGTGAGCAACCTCGTGTTGGACGGGGGTCCGCTCACAAACGCCTGTGGCGGGATGGCGGATGTGGCGGGTGGGTGAACTGCGCTGCGGCCGGGATCAGCCGGGATCAGCCGGGATCAGGGAGCGGAGAGGTCGAGGAGGTCGCTCAGCAGGGCGGCGGTGAGGCGGGCACGATCGACGATGGTGTCGACGAAGACGTGCTCGTGATCGGCGTGGGCACCGCCACCCACGGCACCGAGGCCATCGAGCGTGGGGACGCCCACGGCCGCCGTGAGGTTGCCGTCGCTCCCGCCCCCCACCGCCACACCCACGAGCGTCGGCAACCCGGCGCGCTCGGCGGCACGCACGGCAACGGGGAACAACGTCGCAGAAGCCGACTCGTGCATCGGCGGACGGTTCAGCCCCCCGAGCACCTCGACGGTCGCTCCCGGCACGGTGGTGCGCAGACCAGCCATCAGCGACTCGATCCGCGTCTTCTCGTCAGGCTCCACGACGCGGACATCGACCAGCACCCGGGTGCGAGCCGGCACCACGTTCTCGGCCGTTCCCGCCGACGCCATGGTGGGGGTGACCGTGGTACCACGCGCCGGGTCGCCGAACGTGGCGATGGTGGTGATCAACTCGGCGGCGGCGACCAGCGAGTTCACCCCCTTCTCCGGCTCGAGACCCGCATGCGACGCCTTGCCGTGCACGATCACCTCGAACGTGCCCACCCCCTTGCGGGCGATCTTCACCGCGCCACCGTCGGCGCTCGGTTCGAACACCAGCACCGTGCCGCACGCCAGGGCCCGCTCCTCGATGAGCGCTCGGGAGGTGGCCGACCCGACCTCCTCGTCGGAGGTGATGAGGATCTCGATACCCGATGCATCGCCGAGCGACGCCACGGCATGCACCGCCTGCACGATGCCGGCCTTCATGTCGAACACACCGGGCCCGGTGACCTTGCCGTCGGCGACCATGAACGGCCGTGCCGCCAGCGTGCCCAGGGGGAACACCGTGTCGTGGTGGCCGACGATCAGCACCCGTGGTACTCCGCCGCCCACCCAGTGCACATGGGGTCCCGCCGGCCCGTCGACGATGGAGGGCGCCGAACCGAGACGACGCTCCATCACAGCGGCCAGTACCGCTGCGGACGCGGTGATGGCGGCCACGTCGTGCGACGGCGACTCGGTGGTCACCAGGAGTTCCAGGTCGGCGAGCATCTCGTTCAGATCGATCAC
>JBEICS010000026.1:0-10517 GCA_040383925.1 Acidimicrobiaceae bacterium
CGACGAACTGCACCATCTGGTCTGGTCGAACAGCGTCGTGCTCGACCACGACGGGGCCCGCTGGCCATGGGCCGAGCAGGCCATCGCTGTCGGAGCACGGGCAACCGACGCCACGGGCGATGTCGAGGTGGCGGGCGTGGGCCCCTGCTTCGTCGACGGAGGTCCACTGCGTTTCAGTGCACCCATCGACGGCATCGCGGTCGTCCCGGCCGTCACGGTCGAGCACGGTTCGCTCGCTCCCTTCGGCACCAATCACTCGGCGGCGGCGCTCGCCCCCGACCAGCTGGCGGCCGTCACCCACCCGGGCGGCGCCGCGCGCATCGCCGCCCCTGCCGGCTCGGGCAAGACCCGGGTGCTCACCGAGCGGGTGCGTCACCTGGTCACCCACTGGCACCTCCCGCCGTCGGCCATCACGCTGGTGGCCTACAACCGGCGGGCGCAACTCGAGATGCAGCAGCGGCTCAGCGACGTGCCCGGGGTGGAGGTGCGCACCCTCAACTCGCTGGCACTGGCCATCATCAACGGTGTGGCGCCGTTCGCACAGCGGCCGCAGCGGTGGCGCACCATCGGCGAGCGCGACGTGCGGGGCATCCTGTCCGACTTCGTGCCGTCGCAGCGCAAGCGCAACGTCGACCCGCTCTCACCGTGGCTCGAGGCGCTGTCGGCTGTACGGCTCGGCCTGCGCTCACCCGACGAGGTGGAAGACACCTACGACGGCGATGTCGCCGGCCTCACCGAGGTGTTCCCGCAGTACCTCGACGCGCTCCACCGCCAGGGCGCTGTCGACTTCGACGGGCAGATCACCGAGGCCGTCCGGTTGCTGCTCACCGATCCGGCCGCTCGCGCTGCAGCGCAGCGGGCGTGCCGGGTACTGCTGGTCGACGAGTTCCAAGACCTCACCCCCGCCCACGTGCTGTTCATCCGCCTCCTGGCCGCACCGGGCTGGGCCGCCTTCGGGGTGGGCGACGACGACCAGACCATCTACGGCTACAACGGCGCCTCACCCGATTGGCTCATCGACTACGCCGCGCTGTTCCCCGGGGCGGGCGACCACCCGCTCGAAGTGAACTACCGCTGCCCGGCCGATGTGGTGCAGGCCGCCGACTTCCTGCTCCAGCGCAACACCCGACGCGTCGCCAAGACCATCCGTGCGGCGCGTACCGAGGCGACGGGTCTGCACCCCGCGGTGGTAAGCGATCCGGTCGCCACCACGCTTGCCGCTGTGCAGGCGGCATTGCGCCAGGGCGCAGCCGCATCCGAGGTGGCGGTGCTGGCGCGCGTGAACGCCGTGCTGGTGCCCGTGCAAGTGGCCCTGCACGAAGTGGGCATCCCGGCCACCAGCGTGGCAGGCAGCGAGTTCTTGAACCGGGCGTCGGTGCGTTCCAGCCTCGCCTGGCTACGGCTCGCCTGCTCGCCCGAGCGTTCGCTCCCTGGCGCGGCACTCACCGAAGCCATCCAGCGCCCGTCACGCTCCATCGCGCCGCGGGTGGCGTCGTGGGCGGCCGACCAACGCTCGATCCGCGACCTCCACCGACTCGCCGATCGTCTCACCACCGAGCGCGAGCAACTGGCCGTCACCGCCTTCATCGCCGACCTCGAGGCAGTGCGCTCCGCCGCGGCCAGTGGCGCCACCACGGCCGATGTGCTCACCATCGTCGACGACCAACTCGGCCTCGCTGGCACGCTGGCCACGTTCGACCGCAACCGGCGCGGCATGAACGCCTCATCGCAGAACGACGACCTCACGGCGCTGCTGCACCTCGCCCGGCTGCACCCCGACATCGAGTCGTTCCCGACGTGGTTGGCCGACGCCCTGGCGACGCCGTCCACTGCACCTGCCGACGGCGAAGGCGTGGTGCTGGCCACCGTGCACCGGGTGAAGGGGCAGGAGTGGCCCCACGTCGTCGTGCACCTCGCCGACGAGGGCCAGTTCCCCCACCGACTCGCCGACGATGTTGCCGAGGAACGTCGCCTGTTCCACGTAGCCATCACCCGCACCAGCGGCGCGGTCACCGTGGTCAGTACCGCCGGCCAACCCAGTCCATTCCTGGCCGAACTCGCCTCGCCACCCACCGCGGCCGAACTCCAGCCAGCGCGCCGCATCGCGTCGGGCACCCCTCCTCCGCTGCGCACCGCCGCCAAGCAGTCCTCGCCGGCTCCCGCGCTCGCCGATGCCGATGCTGCACTGTTCGAGTCGCTCCGTGCCCTACGCGACCGGCTGCGCAACGGCAAGCCCGCCTACACCGTGTTCGACAACGCCACGCTCACCGCCATCGCCGCTACCAAGCCCACCTCGATGCAAGCCCTCGCCCGCATCAAGGGCATCGGCCCGGCCAAGCTCGAGCAGTACGGCGAAGCGGTACTGGCCGTGGTGGCCGAGCACCTCGACACCGCCTGAGCTGCTGCCTCTTGGTCGCCTACGCGTCGACCAGTACGAACATCAGGTCGCACTCGCACGCCACCTGACCATCGAGCAACGCTCGGCCGGTGCCCTTGCCAGCCCGCGACGACATACGGCCCAGTTCCACCTCGAGCACCAGCGTGTCGCCGGGGCCCACCTGACGGCGGAATCGGGCACCGTCGAGGCCGCCGAACAGCGGCAGTTTGCCGGCGAACCGCGGGTCGGCCAGCACCGCGATGGCACCCATCTGGGCGATGGCCTCGCACATCAGCACCCCGGGAAGGGTGGGGCGGCCCGGGAAGTGACCGGCGAAGAACCACTCGTCGCCGCTCAGCGTCCAGCGCCCCTGTGCCGATTGCCCCGGCTCGAGCGCCAGCACCTCGTCGACGAACAGGAACGGCGGCCGGTGCGGCAGCAGATCGGTGGGGACGGGCAGGGTGCTCATGCGCCCAGCGCCTCGAGCAACTTCACCGGGGTGTCCTTCGGGCTGATCTTGTACCACACATTGCGCAACGCCCCGTCGGGGCCCACCAGGAACGCCGAGCGCTCGATGCCCATGTACACCTTGCCGTAGTTCTTCTTCTCCTTCCACACCCCGTAGGCCTCGGCCACGGCGTGGTCGGGATCGCTGAGCAGCGAGAACCCGAGGCCGTACTTGGTGTGGAACCGCAACAGCGCCGGCACCTTGTCGGGGCTGATGCCCAGCACAACGGTGTCGCCCACCTCGCCGGCGATGTCGCGCAGCGCGCATGCCTGGGTGGTGCAACCAGGCGTGTCGGCCTTGGGATAGAAGTACACGAGCACGTTGCGGCCCCGCAGCTCAGCAAGGTCGACGGTAGCCCCGTCGTGATCGAGCAGGCTGAACGAGGGGGCGGCATCGCCGACGGAGAGCATGGCGGAACTGTACCGAAGCCCGCTGCGAGCCACCCGAACCGGCCGCCACTCCATGTCGAACAGATGACAAAAACTTGACGAACAGATGATTTCCCCTTGCAACTGCCGCCACGGATGGTGGTACGGTCACCCTCGGCGTTCGCCCTTTCCCGATTCTTGACGCCGAATCGGTGAACCGGGCTGGGGGGAACGTCACGCCGAACCCGACACAAGGAGACAATCATGAAGCCTGGCGGCATCCCGATGTGATCACTGCGCCAGTGGCGCAGTGAATCACCCAAACCCTCGGCCACGGGGTCGCGCGTGAGCGTGATAGTGGCCAGGAATCGATCGCAACGTGTCGTCGAACCAGTAATCGACGCCGATGACCCTGGCGGCGACGTCAGCGAGCACATTCCGCAACATGGCCCGGACCTCCTCAGGGGGGTCCGGGTCATGTCGTTTCCAGACCACCATCGGTACGAAGCACGCCTCGCACTCGGCTGCCCAGCAGTGCTCGTCCTCGTAGTACCACTCGGTGAGGCGCGCCGCCTCGCACAGTTCGCAGGGCCGCTCGTCCACCGCCCCAGTCTGGCTGATGGCGATGCCCCGGGAACGCGAACGAGGGGCCCGAAGGCCCCTCGTCGCACCAGGGAGAGGTTGGATCAGAGTGCCGACACGTCGAGCGTCGGCGGCAGGATGACCGCATCGATGACGTGGATGACGCCGTTCGAGGCCTCCACATCGGTGGCGATGACATTGGCACCGTTCACCTTCACGCCACCATCGGTGGTGACGGCGATGTTCTCACCCTGCACCGACGGCACGTCACCGGCCGTCACGTCGGCAGCCATGACCTTGCCCGACACGACGTGGTAGGTGAGGATGGCCACGAGGATGTCCTTGTTCTCGGGCAGGAGCAGCTTGTCGACCAGACCGGCGGGCAGTGCAGCGAACGCGTCGTTGGTGGGTGCGAACACCGTGAACGGACCCTCACCCTGCAGGGTCTCGACCAGACCGGCAGCCTGCACGGCAGCAACCAGCGTCGAGAAGTCGGGGTTGGCCGAGGCCACGGCGACGATGTCGCCAGCAGCGGCCGCAGCAGTGGTCTCGGGGGTCGGCAGCAGCGAGGCCACGTCGAGGCTCGGCGGCACGATGACCGCGTCGATGACGTGGATGACGCCGTTCGAGGCCTCCACATCGGTGGCGATGACATTGGCACCGTTCACCTTCACGCCACCGTCGGTGGTGACGGTGATGTTCTCACCCTGCACCGACGGCACGTCGCCGGCAGTCACGTCGGCAGCCATGACCTTGCCCGACACGACGTGGTAGGTCAGCACGGCCGTGAGGGCATCGATGTTCTCGGGCAGCAGCAAGGCATCGACCAGACCGGCGGGCAGTGCAGCGAACGCGTCGTTGGTGGGTGCGAACACCGTGAACGGACCCTCACCCTGCAGGGTCTCGACCAGACCGGCAGCCTGCACGGCAGCAACCAGGGTCGAGAAGTCGGGGTTGGCCGAGGCCACGGCGACGATGTCGCCGGCAGCGGCCGGAGCAGTGGTCTCGGGGGCAGCGGTGGTCGCCGGCGCCGCCGTGGTGGTGGGGGCATCGGCCGCGTCGTCGCCGCACGCAGCGACGAGCAGGGTCGACGCGGCGAGTACGGCCGCGACGAGGGAACGGGTGCGGAACATAGGGGGTTCTCCTTGAGAGCGAGGGGGGTTCACGAACCGCCGTTTCCGGCGGTCGTGAGGTCTACGGAGCCGACCCGGATCCGGATGACGAATCCGGAAGATTTCTTCGCACGCCCGCGCTCGCCCTGCCGGCACTCGGTGCTCAGGCGTCGATGGCGGCGCGGACCTCGGCGACGTACTCGCCCACCGCCTCGGGGCCGTGCTCGAGCATGCGCCGCATCACCGACGCACCCTGCACCACACCGTCGGCCACCTGCACCGCTTCGCGCGCCTGCTCGGCGTTCGACACACCCACACCCACCAGCACCGGCACATCGGTGATGGCCTTCAGCCGCGCCGCCAGCGCCGTGGCTGTGGCCGCCAGCGAGGTGCGCTCGCCCGTCACGCCCAGCAGACCGACCGAATAGACGAACCCACGCGCCCGGGCGCACACCCGCGGCAGCCGTTCGTCGGGCGCCGTCGGCGCTGCCAGCATGACCGTCTCGATACCCGATGCATCGGCTGCCTCGCACCACGGCCCCGACTCCTCGAGCGGCAGATCGGGCACGATGGCGGCGCAGATGCCTGCCGCCACGAGTTGTTCGGCGAAACGGTGGTGCCCTGCGTGGTGAACGGTGTTGTAGTACAGCATCACGGCCAGCGGCACGTCGACGTCGAGGTCGCGGGCCTGCTGCAGGATGGAGATGGGCGTGGCCCCCGCATCGAGCGCCCGTTGCGACGCCTCCTGGATGACCGGGCCGTCCATCACCGGATCGCTGAAGGGGATGCCGATCTCGATGGCGTCGGCACCAGCCTGCACCGCCGCGCGCAGCGCGTGCTCCCACCCCGGCAAGCCGCCGGTGATGTACGGAACGAGCAACTTGTGCCCTGTCGACCGTTTGGTGCGGAACGACTGCTCGAGCCGCCCGTAGGGTCCGTCACTCATCCCAGAATCTCCATCATCTGGGCGACGTCTTTGTCGCCGCGGCCCGACAGGTTCATCAACACGGTCTGGCCCTGCATGTTCGGCGCCTCACGGCTGATCCAGGCCAGCGCGTGCGCGCACTCGAGCGCCGGGATGATGCCCTCGGTGCGGGCCAGCAACTGGAAGCCGGCGATGACCTCGTCGTCGGTGACGCTGGGGTACTCGGCCCGGCCGATGGAGGCGAGATACGAGTGCTCGGGACCGATGCCCGGGTAGTCGAGGCCGGCCGAGATGGAGTGGGCCTCCTGCACCTGGCCGTACTCGTCCTGCATCAGGTAGCTGCGCATCCCGTGCACCACACCGGGCACGGCACGGCCGACGGCAGCACCGCCGGCGGGCTCGACGCCGATGAGGCGCACGCCCTCGCAGTCGACGAAACCGCTGAAGATGCCCATCGCGTTCGAACCGCCGCCCACGCAGGCCACCACCACGTCGGGTGTGCCGCCGATGAGGTTCTGGCACTGGTCGAAGGCCTCGTTGCCGATGACCCGGTGGAACTCGCGCACCATCCACGGATACGGGTGCGGGCCCATCACCGAGCCGAGGCAGTAGTGGGTGCTCTCGACAGTGGCCACCCAGTCGCGCATCGCCTCGTTCACGGCGTCTTTCAACGTACGACTGCCACTCTGCACAGCCTCGACCTCGCTGCCCAGCAGGCGCATGCGGAACACGTTCAGCGCCTGGCGCTCGACGTCGACGGCACCCATGTACACCTTGCACTCCAGGCCCAGCAGCGCCGCCGCAGTGGCACTGGCCACACCGTGCTGGCCCGCCCCGGTCTCGGCCACGATGCGCTTCTTGCCCATCCGCTTGGCGAGCAGCACCTGACCGAGCACGTTGTTGATCTTGTGCGAGCCGGTGTGGTTCAGGTCTTCGCGCTTCAGGATGAGCCGGATGCCCAACTGGGAACCGAGGTTCTTGCACTCGGTGAGGATCGACGGCCGCCCGGCGTAGTCGCGTAGCAGGGCGTGCAGTTCGGCACGGAACTCCTGATCGGCCCAGGCGTCGCGGAAGGCAGCCTCGAGTTCCTGACAGGCGGGCACGAGGGTTTCGGGCACGAAGCGGCCGCCGAATTCGCCGAAGCGGCCGGTCGCCGAGGGTTCAGCCATCAAGGTCATGGGAGGGGTGCTTTCGGTGGGGGTGATGAGGGGTGGGCGATGAGGGGTGGGCGAGATGGGGAGAGGGCGTCAGAACTCGTCGGCCCAGTCGTAGGGCATGTCGTCGGGGCCGCGGTAGCGCTCGACGGAGGCACCACGGGCACGGTCGATGAAGGCCTTCACCTTCAGCGGGTCCTTGCGGCCGGGGGTGCGCTCGACACCGCTCGACACGTCGACACCCCAGGGCTGCACCGTCGACACAGCCAGACCCACGTTGTCGGGGGTGAGGCCCCCGGCGAGGATGTAGCGGGGCCCGTCGGGCAGGTCGGTGACCAGCGACCAGTCGAACACGGTGCCCGAGCCTGGGTTGGGAGCGTCGACCAACACCATGTCGGTGCCGAAGGTGTCGGCACGGTGGGCGTCGCCGGTGCCGGCCGCCACGGCCTTGATGACCCAGCGCACGCTGGCCGCAACCTCGGCCACCATCGCCGGGCTCTCGTGGCCGTGCAGTTGGGCTGCTTTCACGCCGGACCGGGTGACGATGTCGATGACCCGTTCGGGCAGTTCGTCGCGGAACACCCCGACGGTGAGGATCTCGGGTGGCAAGCGCCGGGTGATGTCGTACACCTGCTGCACCGCTACCTGACGGGTGGAGGGGGCGAACACGAACCCGACCGCGTCGGCACCCATGGCGACGGCGAACAGTGCGTCGTCTTCGGTGGTGATGCCGCAGATCTTCACGAACATGAGATCGCTACGGTACCGCGCCTCGCAGCAGGCGGACGGAGTCTGCTGGGTCGGTCGAGGTGACGAGCGTCTCGCCCACCAGCACGGCGTGGTACCCGGCGGCGTGCAGGGCGGCAGCGTCGTCGCGGCCACGCACCCCGCTCTCGGCCACCTTCACCACACCGTCGGGGATGACGCCGGCCATCCGCAGTGCCCGCTCGTGGTCGACCTGGAAGGTGACCAGGTCGCGCTGGTTCACGCCCACCATCGTCGCGTCGGCCGCCAACGCCGCCTCGAGTTCGCGTTCGTCGTGGATCTCGACCAACACATCGAGGCCCACCTCTGTGGCGAGCCGGTGGAACCGCACCAGCTCGTCGGTGCTGAGCGCCGCGGCGATGAGCAGCACGCAGTCGGCGCCCATGATGCGTGCGTCGCACACGTCGTGGGCCGACACGGTGAAGTCCTTGCGCAGCACGGGCAGGCCGCACGCAGCCCGCGCCGTCTGCAGGTCGGCCACCGAGCCACCGAAGAACTCGACATCGGTGAGCACGCTGAGGCACGACGCCCCGCCACGCTCGTACTGATCCGCCAGCACGGCCGGATCGAGTCCGATGTTCAGGTCGCCCTTCGACGGCGAGCGCCGCTTGATCTCGCTGATGACGTGCAACGGGCCGGGCTCGCGCAGCGCAGTAGCGAACCCACGGACGGGCGGCTGTGCTGTCGCCTGCTCGAC
Source organism: Acidimicrobiaceae bacterium (assembly GCA_040383925.1). Lineage (GTDB taxonomy): Bacteria > Actinomycetota > Acidimicrobiia > Acidimicrobiales > Ilumatobacteraceae > VFMC01. The sequence goes on from JBEICS010000026.1 coordinate 8,489, forward strand.
GAGTCGGTCGAGCGAGCGAGCGTCGGCTGCGGCCACCTCGCGGTGGCGGGCCAGGATGCGGTCGAGATAGGTGGCCATCAACCGCCCCGAGGGCGCCTCAGAGACCCTTGCCGCCGAGCGGGCTCAGGAAGGTCATCGCCGGGCGAGCGGCCAGCACCGGGCCGAGCTTCGGGCCGAACGCCGCAAACCACGGCGCGCCCATGTGGGCGTTGAGCGCGTCCTGGCCCGAGTAGGCCTCGTAGAAGTACAGGACGTTGTCGTCGGTGGCATCGGTGTTGAGCACGTAGATGAGCGTGCCCTCCTCGGACTCCACAGCGTCGATCGCCTCCTGAATGATGGCCACCGCTTCGTCGCGCTTGCCCGGCTGGATCTCCAGCTTCACCCACACGCCAACCTTGCTCATTGCTGCTCCCTTGCTCGAAACGTTGCTGCGACGGTACCGGGTGGCCGGCTCAGAAGCCGAGGCGACCGAACAGCTCGGTGTCGAGTCGGTCGATGGGCACGCGCACCTGCTCGGTGGTGTCGCGGTCGCGGATGGTGACGGCACCGTCCTCGAGCGAGTCGAAGTCGACCGTGACACACAGCGGGGTGCCGATCTCGTCCTGGCGCCGGTAGCGCTTGCCGATCGACTGCGTGTCGTCGTAGTCGACCATGTACCGGCCTGCCAGGCGGGTGAAGATCTCGCGCGCGAGCGGGGTGAGGGTGTCTTTCTTGCTCAGCGGCAGCACCGCCACCTTGTAGGGCGCAAGGCGCGGGTGCAGGCGCAGCACGGTGCGGCCCTCGCCACCCACCTCGTCCTCGTCGTAGGCGGCCAGCAGGAAGGCTGCCATCGCCCGGTTCACGCCGGCGGCCGGCTCGATGACGTACGGCACGTACCGCTCGTTGGTGGCCTGGTCGAAGTAGTCGAGCTTCTCGCCCGAGTGCTGGGCGTGCTGCTTGAGGTCGTAGTCGGTGCGCTGAGCGACGCCCTCGAGCTCGCCCCAGCCCCACGGGTACTTGAACTCGATGTCGCTGGTGCCCGACGAGTAGTGGCTCAGTTCGTCGGCGTCGTGGGCCCGCAGGGTGAGCATGTCGGCCGGGATGCCGAGGTCGATGTACCACTGCAGACGAGCGTTGCACCAGTACTCGTACCACTGCGCACTCTCGGCGGGGGGCACGAAGAACTCGAGCTCCATCTGCTCGAACTCGCGGGTGCGGAAGATGAAGTTGCCCGGGGTGATCTCGTTGCGGAAGCTCTTGCCCACCTGAGCGATGCCGAACGGCGGCTTCTTCCGGCTGGTCTGCAGCACGTTGAGGAAGTTGACGAACATGCCCTGCGCCGTCTCGGGGCGCATGTACACCTCGGCGCCCAGGCCCTCGACCGGCCCGGCGTAGGTCTTGAACATCAGGTTGAACGCGCGGGCCTCGGTGAACGACCCGGTGGCTGCGCAGTTGGGGCAGGTGTTCGGGTCGGTGAGGTGGTCTTCACGGAAGCGCTGCTTGCACTTCGTGCAGTCGACCAGCGGATCGCTGAAGTTGGCGAGGTGACCACTGGCCTCGAACACCTGCGGCGGGGCGAGGATGGCGGCATCGATGAGCACCACGTCGTCGCGCTGTTGCACCATCGTGCGCACCCAGGCCTCGCGCACGTTGCGCAGCATGAGCGAACCGAGCGGGCCGTAGTCGTAGCTCGAGCGGAATCCGCCGTAGATCTCGGCACTCGGGTACACGAACCCGCGGCGCTTGCAGAGGTTGACGATCTGGTCGAGTTCGGTCGCAGCCATACGTGCACAGGCTACGGTCGCAGACCAGTCGGACGCGAATGACTTCGGTCCGCGTCCCACCCGTCCCGCACCGGAGCGCCACCGATGTCGACCGTCACCCACCTCATCCGGGCCCAGCGCGCCGTCGAGGGCGAAGGCTTCGTCGTCCGCCGCCCCTTCCCCACCGCGTCGCTGTCGTACATCGACCCGTTCCTGCTGTTCGACCACATGGGTCCGATGGAGTTCGGTCCCGGCCAGGGCGTGGGCACGGCGTGGCACCCGCATCG
>JBEICS010000027.1:0-10504 GCA_040383925.1 Acidimicrobiaceae bacterium
CGATCCCTCCCAGCGCGACGACAGCGCCACCACATCGGCGGCCTGCATCTCGTCGGCCGGATTCGGGCGGAAGCCGGCGAACGAGACGACATCGGCCAGCCCGAGACGGGTGCACTCGGCCTCGAGACGAGCCCGCTCGGGCCCGTCGCCCACCATGACCGCCCGAACCCCGGGCACGGCGGCGCGCACCTGCACCATGGCCCGCAGGAACATCGTCAGATCCTTCTGTGGGTGGTGCCGGGCGACGACCACCACCAGTGGGGTGTCGCCGCCGATGCCGTGCTCGGCGCGCACCTCCGCCGTGGGGCGGCCGGGCGAGCGTCGGGGCGACACGGGCAGCACGAAGGTCTGTCGCTCGAGCGACACCAGCCCGGCGAGATGGGCGGCGATCTCGTCGCTGATCACCACCACGTGGTCGGCGCGCCGCAGGATCGACCGCTCGACCCGGCCGAGCACCCGTGCCTTCAGGCCGGCAGCGGTGCCACCGACCAGGTTGTGCACCGTGAGCACGAGGGGAGGACGGGTGCGGACGCCCAGCGTCACCAGCGCTGCCTTCAGTCCGTGCGCGTGCAGCACGTCGAACGGCTCCGCACCCAGCAGCGCACGCAGTTGGGCACGCGCCCGGCGGAGGGCGAGCGGGTTCCATCCGCCCGGCACGGCCACCACGGCGTGCTGGTCGCCCACACCGTCCATCACCCCGGCAGGGCCGGCGACGGCCACGCCCCAGCCCCGTGTCGCGAGCCGACGCGCCAACTCGGCGACGTGGGCGCGGATGCCGCCGGTGGACGGCCCGAGCAGCTCCAGCACCCGTGCGGCCCCCGGCGAGGCGACGGGATGGGGGCTGACGTCGCGGTCGGGCACGACGTAGATGTAGCACGCGGTACACACGCGCGGGCCGTTCACCACACCGGTGGGTGCCACCTGACCTAACCTCGGCGTATGGCGACCCCCGGCCCGATCCCCCAGGTCTGCGGCCCCGCGGTGCCGTTCACGCTGTTGTTCGACGACGACGGAGCCGAGGGGGCAGGCCTTCCCGAACCGTTCCGCCGGGCCTACGCGGGCGACTGGGTGCTGCCTGCTGCCGCCGACCGCCCCTACACCACCATCAATTTCGTGGTGTCGCGCGACGGCCGCATCTCGTACGCCGAGCCCGGCGACGTGGGCGGCGCATCGGTCTCGGAGGGTTCGTCGGCCGATGTCTGGGTGATGAAGTTGCTGCGCGCCCGGTGCGACGCCGTGCTCATCGGCGACGGCACCGTGCGCGCCGAGAGCGACCATCGCTGGACCGTCGAGCACCTCGGCGGTGAGGACGCGGCTGCCTTCACGTGGTTGCGGGCCGCCGAGGGCCGGGCGCCGGTGCCCCTCCAGGCCATCTGCTCGCTCACCGGGGCGATCGAGCGCGACTGGGCCGTGGTGGCCGACGACTCGTTCGACCTGCTTGTCGCCACCACCTCGGCCGGCGCCGACGAGGCACGCCGACGCCTGGCCGGTCGCCCGAACGCCGAGGTCGTGGCGTTCGGCGACGACCGGGTCGACACCGCCCGTCTGGGCGCGTGGTTACTCGCCGAACGGCAGATCGCATCGCTGCTGTGCGAGGGAGGCCCCAGCCTGTACGGCTCGATGGTGGCCGACGGGGCGGTCGACGACGAGTTCGTCACGCTGGCGCCCATCCTCATCGGCGGCACCAGCAGTGCCGGGGCCCGTCGGCCCAGCCTGGTGGAGGGGGTGGGGTTCGCCCCCGGCGCCTCGCCGCGGGTGGAACCGGTGAGCCTGCGTCGCGCCGGGCACCATCTGCTGGTGCGGTCACGTGTCACCTCTGGCGCTGCTGTTGCACAGAGTTTGTGAGCGGATTCACGCGGCGTAGTAGCGTCGGCCGTGATGTCGGACTTCCTTCGCGACTACCTCACCGTGGTCTGGTTCGGCGCTCTTGCGCTGTTGCTGGGCGGACTGCTGCTCGGCGTGGCAGCACTCGTGCGCCCCAACCGACCCTCGGCCCAGAAGCTCATGGCCTACGAGAGCGGTGTCGACCCGGTGGGCGACGGCTGGTCGCAGAGCCAGGTCCGCTACTACATCTTCGCCCTGCTCTTCGTCGTGTTCGACGTGGAAGCCGTGTTCATCTTCCCGTGGGCCACACAGCTCGAGCGGTATGGCGGTTTCGGTCTCGTCGAAATGGGTATCTTCGTATTCGTCCTGCTCCTTGGCCTCGTGTATGCGTGGCGCAAGGGCGTACTGCGCTGGGTGTAGCCGATGGGTCTTGTCGACAAGGGGCGGATGCCCAAACCGCTCACGTCCCTGTTCAACATGGGCCGTAGCTACAGCCTCTGGGTGTACCAGTGGGGCCTCGCCTGCTGCGCCATCGAGATGGGCGCCGCCTTCGGTTCGCCCCGCTACGACGTGATGCGTCTCGGCGTCATCCCGCTGCCCGCCAGCCCGCGCCAGGCCGACCTGGTGGTCATCAGCGGCACCGTCACCGACAAGATGGCGCCCGCCATCAAGCGTCTGTACGAGCAGATGCCCGAGCCGAAGTACGTCATCTCGATGGGTTCGTGCGCCAACTGCGGCGGCCCGTACTGGGACAGCTACTCGGTCACCAAGGGCGTCGACCAGATCATCCCGGTCGATGTGTACGTGCCGGGCTGCCCGCCGCGGCCCGAAGCCCTGCTCGAGGGTGTGGTGCTGCTGCAACAGCGCATCAAGAACGAGGACATGGGCGCCCGGTGGCGCGGCGAAGGCACCAAGCCGATGGTGTCGTCGAAGGCCGCGCCCGAGCCCATCGTCGTGGGCGGTGGTCCCGTTGAGTGACACCACCACCGATACTGCTGCTGGCGACACCCCGGCCCTGCCCGGCGACGCCCTGCGCGAGCAACTCGTCGACCAGTTGCGCGGCGCCATCGGCGATGCGCTCATCGACAGCCTGGTGAAGCCCGGCGACGACGTGTGGGTACGCGTGCGCACCGACGCCTGGCGCGACACCGGCCTGGCGCTGCGCGATGTGCTCGGCTGCCACTACTTCTGCTTCCTGTCGGCCATCGACTGGATGCCGTCGCCCTACGGACGTGGCGAGGACGACCCCACCCAGCCGGCGCCCGAGCGCGACACCGAGGTACGCCAGGGCTACACCGGCGGCGACACCCGCATGCAGGTGTTCGCCCGGGTCACCAGCATCGACCGGCACGTCAGCATCACGGTGAAGGCCGATGTTCCCGACGATCAGCCGCTCATCGACAGTTGGGTGTCGGTGTACGCCGGTGCCAACTGGCACGAGCGCGAGACGCACGAGATGTTCGGCATCTCCTTCGCCGGGCACCCCGATCTGCGCAACATCTACCTGCCCATCGACTTCGAAGGGCACCCGATGCGCAAGGACTTCCCGTTGCTCGCCCGGCTCGTGAAGCCGTGGCCGGGCATCGTCGATGTCGAACCGCTGCCGGGTGGCGAGGAAGAGGAAGAATCCAATGACTGACCTCGTCGACCGCCAGAAACTCAGCTACATCGCGGCTCAGGCTGCCGACGCACGGCTGAACGTCGAACTCGAGACCGAGGGCATGACCCTCAACATCGGTCCCCAGCACCCGGCCACCCACGGCACGCTGCGCATCATCGTGCGTCTCGACGGCGAGCAGGTGGTGTGGGCCGACCCGGGCGCCGGCTACATGCACCGCGGCTACGAGAAGCTCACCGAGGTGCGCACCTTCCCGCAGGTCACCACGCTCATCAACCGCATCGACTGGCTGGGCAGCTTCGCCAACGAGGTGCCGTTCATCCTGGCGGCCGAGAAGTTGATGGACATCGAGGCGCCGCCGCGTGCCCAGTGGATCCGCACCATCTTGTTCGAGCTCAGTCGCATCGCCAACGTCTCGCTGTTCCTCGGCGACCTGGGCGTGCAGTTGGGCGCCATCACGCCCGTGTTCTTCGCCTTCCGCGACCGCGAGTACGTGCTGAACCTCATCGAGGGCGCCACCGGCGGCCGCTTCCACCCCAACTTCGACCGCATCGGCGGCCTCAAGGACGATCTGCCCAAGGGCTGGATCGACGAGACCAAGCAGGTGATGAAGAAGCTGCGCATGTTCTGCGACGAGATCGAGGGCCTGCTGTTCGGCAACGAGATCTTCCAGAGCCGTACCCGCGGCATCGGCGTCATCCCCGCTGCCGTGGCGCAGCAGTACGGCCTGTCGGGCGCCAACCTGCGCGCCAGCGGCGTCGACTGGGACCTGCGCCGCGACCAGCGTCTGCCGCTCGCCTACGACAAGGTCGACTGGAAGGTCTGGACCCACCCCGACGGCGACAGCTTTGCCCGCTGCTGGGTGCGCCTGCAGGAGACCCGCGAGGCCACCCGCATCGTCGACCAACTGCTCGACGGCATCCCGTCGGGCCCGGTCATGGCCAAGGTGCCGCGCATCATCAAGGTGCCCGAGGGCGAGGCCTACGTCAGCACTGAGAACCCGCTCGGCGAGATGGGCTACTACGTCGTCAGCAAGGGCGACCTCGGCCCGTTCCGTGTGCGTATCCGCACCGCCAGTTTCAACAACATCTCCATCGTGCCCTGGGTGCTGCGCGGCGTGTACGTGCCCGACATCATCACGATCCTCGCCTCGCTGTACTTCATCCTCGGAGACATCGACAAGTGATGCTCGCGATCGACCTCCCCTACTGGGCACAGTCGCTGCTGCGCGTGCTGGGCGGCGCCGTGGCCGTGCTGCTGCCGGCCGGCACGATCGTGTACCTGTTCCTGTTCAAGATGATGAGCTTCATGCAGAGTCGTCTCGGCCCCATGGAAGCCGGCCCCTACGGCTCGCTGCAGTTGGTCGCCGAAGTGGGCAAGTGGCTGCAGAAGGAAGACATCCAACCCGAGCGCGCCGACAAGCGCATCTTCAAGCTCGCCCCACTCATCGTCCTCGTGTCGACGTTCATCCTCGTCGCCGTGGTGCCGTTCGGCCCCGACGCCTACTTCACCGACTTCGAGGCGGGCATCTTCTACGCGCTGGCGGTCAGCTCGGTCAGCGTGCTCGGCATCCTCATGGCCGGCTGGAGCAGCGCCAACAAGTATTCGCTGCTCGGTGGCCTGCGTGCCGCCGGCCAGCTCATCGCCTACGAACTGCCGATGGTGCTCGCCGTCGTCGGCGTGGTCATTCAGGCCGGCACGATGAACCTGCAGCAGATCGTCGTGGCCCAGAACGCCGGGTCGATGTTCGGCTGGGACGGCCTCGGCAACCCGTACGTCCTCACTCAGTTCGTCGGCTTCCTGGTGTTCATGATCGCCGTGCAGGCCGAACTCACCCAGACGCCCTTCGACATGCCCATCGCCGAGAGCGAACTCGTGTCGGGCTACATGACCGAGTACTCGGGCTTCCGCTTCCTCATCTTCTTCATCGCCGAGTTCGCCAACGTGGGCATCTTCACGCTCATCGCCAGCGTGCTGTTCCTCGGTGGGTGGGGTGTTCCGTTCAGCTGGTTCGGCTGGGACACGATCGACTCGGTCGACAACTGGATGAACGTGGTGGGCCCGCTCATCATGGTCACCAAGATGCTCGCCCTGTCGTTCCTGGTGATGTGGGTTCGCTTCAGCTTCCCCCGTCTCCGTGAGGACCAGCTGCAGCGCTTCGCCTGGAAGGTGCTCATCCCGGTCTCGCTCGTCAACATCATGCTGACCGCGATCTTGAAGGTGGTCTTCTGATGCCCATGGCCCCGAAGATGCCCGGTGCTGCCAAGGGTCTCGGCGTCACGCTGAGTACCCTGCTGCAGACCATCAAGCCGAAGAAGCTCGGCGGTGGTGCCAACACCGTGCAGTACCCGCACGAGAAAGAGGCCCCGCCGCTGCGGGCCCGCGGTGTCATCGCGCTGCGCGAAGACAACTGCACCTCGTGCATGCTCTGCGCGCGTAGCTGCCCCGACTGGTGCATCTACATCGAAGGACACAAAGAACTCGCCCCGCCGCGCCGTGCCGGTGGTGCACCGCGCAAGGTGAACAAGCTCGACCGCTTCGACATCGACTACGCGCTGTGCATGTACTGCGGCATCTGCGTCGAGGTGTGCCCGTTCGACGCCCTGTTCTGGAGCCCCGAGTACGAGTACAGCGAGCCGCACATCGCCGACCTGCTGCACGACAAGACCAAGCTCGGTGAATGGATGGAGACGGTGCCCGAAGCCCCCGAACTCGAGGCCGGCGCGGAGAAGAAGAAGAAGTGAGCGCGGTCGTGTTGGCTTCCGACGTCCAGGTGGCGCAGAACATCGGCTTCGGCATCATCGCTGCGATCATGGTGGTGGGTGCGCTGAAGGTGGTCACCAGCAAGAACGTGGTGCACGCCGCACTGGCGCTGGTGCTGGTGCTGGCCGGCGCCGCTGCCCAGTACCTGCTGCTGGCCGCCGAGTTCGTCGCTGTCACCCAGGTGCTCGTCTACGTGGGTGCCGTGATGGTGCTGTTCCTGTTCGGTGTCATGCTCACCCGCGCCAAGCTGGGTGCTGAGACCGACCTGAACAACAAGAACCATCTGCTCGGCGTGCCCGTGGCCCTCTTGCTGCTCGGCGTGATGGTGTGGGTGCTCGTCGACGGCTTCCGCGACACCAAGTTGCCCCAGGGCGCCGAGGCGCAGCCCGTGTCGGTGCAGCAGGTCAGCGACAGCATTTTCTCGCCCTACCTGCTGCCCTTCTGGGCGCTTTCGTTCGTGCTGCTCGCCGCTGTCATCGGCGCCATCGTGCTGGCCAGGAAGGACTGATCGCCGATGATGGTCAACAACTTCCTCATCCTCGGTGCCGTGCTGTTCTGCATCGGCGTCTATGGCGTCATCGCCCGCAAGAACGCGGTGATGGTGCTGATGAGCGTCGAACTCATCCTCAACTCGGTGAACCTCAACCTGCTCGCCTTCAGCCAGATGAACGGCAACGTCGACGGCCACACCTTTGCGCTGTACATCATCGCCGTGGCCGCCGCCGAGGTGGGCGTGGGCCTGGCGCTGGTGCTGCTCGTCTACCGCAACCGCAAGAGCATCGCGCTCGACGAGCTGTCGGAAATGAAGGGCTGATCCATGCTCGCGAACGAAGCCGTCGCCGCGTCCTCCGGATGGTTCCTCGATCACGCGTTCCTGATCCCCATCATCCCGGCCGTCGCGTTCGTCATCATCATCTTCTTCGGCAAGCGCCTGCCCATGAAGGGCAGCGAGGTGGGCATCGCCAGCATGGCGGCATCGCTCGTGCTGGCCGTCGGCACCACCGTGCAGTGGGTGCAGCGGGTCAACTCCGTCGGTGGTGAAGAGGCCGGCGCGCTGAGCAAGGGATTCTTCGGCTTCACCCGTGGCCTGCTGGCCGGCGGCGAGGCCGAGCCCTACGTGCAGCCGGTCATCCGCTCGTGGACCTGGTGGAGCAGCGGCAACACGGAGTTCGGCTTCGGCCAGCACATCGACGGCCTCGCCGTGATGTTGCTGCTGATCGTCACCTTCATCTCCACCCTCGTGCAGATCTACTCGCTCGAGTACGTACGCGGCGATCGGCGCTACACCCATTTCTTCGCCAGCCTCACGCTGTTCAGCGCCGGCATGTTGGTGATGGTGCTCGCCGAGAACACCGTGCAGTTGGTGCTCGGCTGGGAGATCATGGGCCTCTGCTCGTTCATGCTCATCGGCCACTGGTGGGAGGAACGAGCCAACAGCGAGGCTGCGCTGAAGGCGTTCTGGACCGTCCGTACCGGCGACATGGGCCTGCTCGTCGGTGTGGCCATCCTGTTCGGCGCCTCGGGCACCTTCAGCATCCACGACACCAGCAAGTGGGCGATGGACCCGAGCACCAGCCACACCGTGCTGCTGTGGGCCTCCGTTGCGCTGTTCATCGCGGCCATCGGCAAGTCGGGCCAGTTCCCGCTGCACACCTGGCTGCCCGACGCCATGGCGGGTCCCACGCCGGTCAGCTCGCTGCTGCACTCGAGCACCATGGTGGTGGCCGGCGTGTTCCTGGTGGCCCGCCTCTACCCGGTGTTCTACAACGGGCTCTCCATCGCGCAAGACGGCAACACCGCCAACTTCATCGCCATCATCGGTGGCATCACCATCGTCATTGCAGCGGGCCTGGCGTTCGTGCAGAACGACATCAAGAAGGTGCTCGCCTACTCCACCGTCAGCCAGCTCGGCTACATGATGATGGGCCTGGGTGTCGGTGCCTGGACACCGGCCGTGTTCCACATCTTCACCCACGCCTTCTTCAAGTGCTGCCTGTTCCTGTGCGCCGGATCGGTGGCGCACTCGGGTTCGCACCACAGCTTCGACATGAAGAAGGACATGGGCGGTCTCGCCAAGAAGATGCCCATCACGGCCACGGCGTGGATCCTGTCCACGTTGGCGTTGTGCGGTGTGCCGTTCTTCAGCGGCTTCTTCTCCAAGGACGAGATCATCGACAACGCCCACTACCAGGGCTACACGATCTTCTGGATCGTCGGTCTGGTCGGCGCCTTCATGACCACGGCGTACATGACCCGCGCCACGTACCTCACGTTCTTCGGCGCGGCCCGCGGTGCGGCAGCAGGCGAGCACCACGACGAGCACGCCGATGCCCATGCCACGCACGACGCGCACGACGACCACGCGGTCGACGCGCACGCCGCTCACGGCCACGACACCCACGGTGCCGACGCCCACGACGATCACGGTCACGGCGCCCACGCCGGCCCGCACGAATCGCCCTGGCTCATCACCGGCCCCATCGTCATCCTCGCCGTGCTGGCGGTGGTCAGCGGCTACATCAACGCCGCACCGTTCCACATCGAGAAGTTCCTCGAGTGGGTCGAGCCACGTGGCAGCGAGTGGGCACCTGCCCTCGAACACGCCGTGTTCAAGTGGATCAACGCCGTGCCGTCCATCGTGCTGGTGGCCCTCGGCTTCATCGTCAGCCTCGCCATCAGCCGCGGCCTGTACAACAGCGAGAAGTTCCCGCTGAAGGGTCTCACCCAGCGCTTCGCCCCGGCTCGCGCCGGATACGCGTTCCTGGCGAACAAGTACTACCTCGACGCCCTCTACGGCGCCATCATCAAGGCTGTTGCCTACCCGATCTCGAAGGCTGCGTACTGGGTGAACCAGCACGTGCTCGACGGCATCGTCAACGGTGTCGGCATCGGTGGCCGCAAGACGGGTGAATGGGTGTATCGCAACGTCGACCAGCGCGTGGTCGACGGCGCGGTGAACGGCAGCGGTGCCGCAGCACGCGGTACGGGTGGCGCATTGCGCCCGCTGCAATCAGGCAAGGTCAACCAGTACGGAGCGTTGCTGTTCGGTGCCGCAGCAGTCGTCGCGCTCGTACTCGTCATCGTGAACAGCTAGGGAGCACAACGACCATGGACGTCCTCCGCGACCAGAACTGGCTGCTGAGCCTCGGCACATTCCTGCCGTTGGCCGGTGTGCTGGTGATGCTCTTCATCCCCAAGGCACAGGAACTGCTGCACAAGCAGGTGGCGATGCTCACGGCCGTGGCCACGCTGGGCGTGGGCGTGTACACGCTCACCCAGTTCGACTACGACCAGTCGGAGAAGCTGCAGTTCTTCGCCGACACGAAGTGGATCTCGGTCATCAAGAGCGGCTACACGATCGGCCTCGACGGCATCAGCCTGCCGCTGTACATCCTGTCGATGGTCATCACCGTGCTGGTGATGATCTACTCGTGGGACCATGTGCCGTCGCCCGGCAACCCGAAGGCGTTCCTCATCTTGATGCTGGTGCTGCAGACCGGTATGGCCGGCACCTTCGTCGCCCAAGACCTCATTTTGTTCTTCGTGTTCTTCGAAGTGGTGCTGCTGCCGATGTACTTCATGATCGGCGTGTGGGGCGGCGAGAACCGCCAGTACGCGTCGCTGAAGTTCTTCCTCTACACGATGTTCGGTTCGGCGCTGATGCTGGTGTCGTTCCTGGCGCTGTTCTACAAGACGGGCGCAGAGAGCTTCTCCATCCCGTACCTCGTCGAGAACGGCGTCGGAATCTCCAAAGACGTCGCCATCTGGATCTTCGCCGGCATGTTCATCGGCTTCGCCGTGAAGGTGCCGATGTTCCCATTCCACACCTGGCTGCCCGACGCCCACACCCAGGCGCCCACGCAGGGTTCGGTCATCCTGGCCGCCGTCCTGCTGAAGTTGGGTACCTACGGCTTCGTGCGCATCGCCATCCCCATCTTGCCGCAGGCTGCGGTGAAGTGGGCGCCGTTCATCGGCATCCTGGCCGTCATCGGCATCATCTACGGCGCGCTCGGCTGTCTGGCCCAGACCGACATGAAGCGGCTCATCGCCTTCAGCTCAGTGGCTCACATGGGCTTCGTCATGCTGGGCATCAGCACGCTCACCTCGATGGGTATCAACGCCGCGCTGTTCGGCATGGTGGCCCACGGCCTCATCACCGGCATGTTGTTCTTCGTCGCCGGTTCGGTGAAGGAGCGCTACCACACCCTCGAGATCAAGCGGCTCAGCGGCATGTTGCAGCAGATGCCCAAGCTCGGCTGGATCATGGGCTTCTGCGCCATGGCCTCGCTCGGTCTGCCC
>JBEICS010000028.1:0-10333 GCA_040383925.1 Acidimicrobiaceae bacterium
CCGGGCTTACCGTTTCGCTCGGAGACGCCGGGCCCTCGGGCCGACTGGCCGAGCACTGTGGTTGACGATCGACATGACTGCCCGGTAGGCTCGTCAGTTGCCGTGCGCCGCGTCTCCTACCTTCAATTCGGGTCGTTGATGTCGCGCGCTCCCATGCCGACTGCCCCTGAGGAGTGACGCTGTGGCTTCTTCCACGTCCCGCGAACGGTATTCCTTCGCCAATCTTGTCGAACCGCTCGAGTTGCCCGATCTCATCGCTGTCCAGCGCGAGAGCTTCGACTGGTTCTTGAACGAAGGGTTGGCCGAGGCCTTCGCCGACATCTCGCCCATCAAGGACTTCAGCGAGGCGCTGCAGCTCGAACTCGAGCTCGATGCCGACGACGAAGATCTGCGCCCGCCGCCGAAGTTCACGGTGGAGGAGTGCAAAGAGAAGGACATGACCTACAGCGCACCGATCTTCGTGCGCGCCCGGTTCATGAACCGCAACACCGGTGAGATCAAAGAGCAGACCGTCTTCATGGGCGACTTCCCGATGATGACCGAGAAGGGCACCTTCATCATCAACGGCACCGAGCGTGTCGTGGTGAGCCAGCTGGTGCGCAGCCCCGGTGTCATCTTCGAAGCCGGCGAGCGCTACCGCCTCCGCAACCTCAGCAAGCACCAGCTCGTGAAGGGCACCATCCACCCCTACCGCGGTGAGTGGATGGAGTTCGACGTCGAGCACAAGCCCGGCAAGGACGTCACCGCCGGCACCCGCATCGCCCGCAAGCGTCGGATGAGCATCTTCATCCTGCTGCGCGCCCTCGGCTACGACGAGGAGCACGCCCCCGGCTTCCTCGACCGGTTCGTCGGTCACTTCGACTTCCTCGAAGGCCAGTGGGAGAAGGAGCGCTCGGTTGCTCCCACCCAGACCGAGGCGCTCATCGAGATCTACAAGCGCGCTCGTCCGGGCGAGCCGCCCACGGCCGAGTCGGCCCGCGCCTACTTCCGCAACGCGTTCTTCGAGAGCCGTCGCTACGACCTGTCGAAGGTGGGCCGCTACAAGCTCGACCGCAAGCTCGGCACCGAGGTGGCCAAGCTCGACGAGTTGTTCGGTGCCGGCACCGTCGAGCTGGGTACCACGTTCACCACCGACAACGACGACCCGAGCAAGATGCCGGCCATCAGCGACGAGGTGTTGCGGCCGAACGAGATCGTCGCCGCCGTCAGCTACATGCTGCACCTGGTCAAGCAGGAGCCCGGCTACAGCCTCGACGACCAGGACCACTTCGCCAACCGCCGTATCCGCAGTGTGGGCGAGCTGATCCAGAACCAGGTGCGCATCGGTCTGTCGCGTATGGAGCGAGTCGTGCGCGAGCGCATGACCACCCAGGACGTCGAGGCCATCACGCCCACCACCCTCGTGAACATCCGGCCTGTCGTCGCTGCCATCAAGGAGTTCTTCGGCACCAGCCAGCTGAGCCAGTTCATGGACCAGGTGAACCCGCTGTCGGGCCTCACCCACCGTCGCCGCCTGTCGGCCCTCGGCCCGGGTGGTCTCAGCCGCGAGCGCGCCGGCTTCGAAGTGCGCGACGTGCACTTCAGCCACTACGGCCGCATGTGCCCCATCGAGACCCCGGAAGGCCCGAACATCGGCCTCATCGGCGCCCTCAGCACCTTCGCCCGGGTGAACGAGTTCGGCTTCATCGAGACGCCGTACCGCGTGGTGAAGAACGGCAAGGTCACCGACGACATCCGCTACATGGCTGCCGACGAGGAAGAGAAGTACGTCGTCGCCCAGGCCAACACCCCGCTGAAGCCCGACGGCACCTTCCAGACCGATCGCGTGCTCTGCCGGCGCAGCCCGCAGGCCGCCAGCCTGGAAGACCTCAAGCGCATGCTCGAAGCCGAGAGCTTCTTCGGCGCCACCACCGACATCGCCCTGGTCGACGCGAAAGAAGTCCAGCTCATGGACGTCAGCCCGCGCCAGATCGTGTCGGTCGCCACCGCGCTCATCCCGTTCCTCGAGCACGACGACGCCAACCGCGCACTCATGGGCGCCAACATGCAGCGTCAGGCCGTGCCGTTGCTGCGGGCCGAAGCCCCCTACATCGGCACCGGCATCGAAGACCGCGCAGCCCGCGACGCTGCCGACCTCATCCAGTCCATCGGCGACGGCACCGTCACCGAGGTGAGCGGCGATGTCATCACCGTGCAGTACACCGAGCACGGCAAGAAGAGCTACCGCCTGTCGAAGTTCCGTCGCTCGAACCAGGACACGTGCATCAACCACCGTGCCCGGGTGAAAGAGGGCGACAAGGTCACCACGGGCACCATCTTGGCCGACGGTCCGTCGACCGACCACGGTGAACTGGCTCTCGGCAAGAACCTCCTCGTCGCTCTGATGCCGTGGGAGGGCTACAACTTCGAGGACGCCATCATCCTCAGCGAGCGGCTCGTGAAAGACGACGTGCTCACGTCGATCCACATCCACGAGCACGAGGTCGACGCCCGCGACACCAAGCTCGGGCCCGAAGAGATCACGCGCGACATCCCCAACCTGTCCGACGACATCCTGAAAGACCTCGACGACCGCGGCATCATCCGCGTCGGCGCCGAGGTGGGCCCCGGCGACGTGCTGGTGGGCAAGGTCACCCCGAAGGGCGAGACCGAGCTCACCCCCGAAGAGCGCCTGCTGCGCGCCATCTTCGGCGAGAAGGCCCGCGAGGTGCGCGACACCAGCCTGAAGGTGCCCCACGGCGAGAGCGGCAAGGTCATCGACGTGAAGGTGTTCAACCGCGACGAGGGCGACGAACTGCCCCCGGGCGTGAACCAGCTCGTGCGCGTGTACGTGGCCCAGAAGCGCAAGATCTCGGTGGGCGACAAGCTCGCCGGCCGTCACGGCAACAAGGGTGTCATCTCCAAGGTGCTGCCCATCGAAGACATGCCCTACACCGCCGACGGTACGCCCGTCGACATCATCCTCAACCCGCTCGGTGTGCCCAGCCGTATGAACGTCGGCCAGGTGCTCGAAGCGCACCTCGGCTACGCGGCTCGCTGGGGTTGGAACGACGTCAAGAACAACAAGACGGTGGGCGACGCTCCCATCCGCGGTACCGAGACCAAGACCCGCTCGAACACCAAGCCGTCCACCTTCGTGGCCACGCCGGTGTTCGACGGTGCTCACTGGGACGAGGACGAGACGGCAGGGAAGCACCCCACCATTCAGAGCATCCTGGCGAACATCAACCCCGAGACCGTCGACGGCGACCGCCTCATCGGCACCGATGGCAAGACCGTGCTGTACAACGGCCGTACCGGCGACCCGTACGACAACCGCATCACCATCGGGTACATGTACATCATCAAGCTCGCCCACATGGTCGACGACAAGATCCACGCCCGCTCCACCGGCCCGTACAGCATGATCACCCAGCAGCCGCTCGGTGGTAAAGCCCAGTTCGGTGGCCAGCGCTTCGGCGAGATGGAGGTGTGGGCCCTCGAGGCCTACGGCGCGGCGTACTGCCTGCAGGAGCTGCTCACCATCAAGTCCGACGACGTGCTCGGCCGAGTGAAGGTGTACGAGAGCATCGTGAAGGGCGACAACGTGCCCGAGCCGGGCATCCCCGAGAGCTTCAAGGTGCTCATGAAGGAGATGCAGGCGCTCTGTCTCAACGTCGAGGTCCTCCAGGCCGACGGCACCGAGATCGAGATGCGCGAGATCGACGAAGACGTCTTCCGCGCCGCCGAGGAACTCGGCATCGACATCAGCCGCCCCGAGCGCGGCACCGACGAAGACGACCGTGAACGAGCCGCTCGCCGCGAGCGCGCGTTCTGACCACCGACCGACGACGACAAAGGACACCCGAGATGCTCGACGTCAACATGTTCGACCAGCTGAAGATCGGTCTGGCCACGGCCGACCAGATCCGCATGTGGTCGCACGGCGAAGTGAAGAAGCCCGAGACGATCAACTACCGCACGCTGCGCCCCGAGAAGGACGGCCTGTTCTGCGAGAAGATCTTCGGGCCCACCCGCGACTGGGAGTGCTACTGCGGCAAGTACAAGCGCGTGCGCTTCAAGGGCATCGTCTGCGAACGCTGTGGTGTGGAAGTCACGCGCTCGAAGGTTCGCCGCGAGCGCATGGGTCACATCGAGCTCAGCGCGCCCGTCGTGCACATCTGGTATCTCCGCGGCACGCGTAGCTGGCTGGCCTACCTGCTGGCCGGTATCGAGCCGAAGGAAGAACTGAAGGCCAAGCAGCTCGAGAAGGTCATCTACTTCGCTGCCAACCTCGTCACCTGGGTCGACGAGGAGGGTCGCGACGCGAACCTGCCGTCGCTCGAGGCCGAGTACCTCGAAGAGCGCGACGCCATCCGCAAGGAACTCGATCTCGAGATCGACCGTCGCTACAAAGAGCTCGAAGACGAAGCGACGCGCAGCGAGGCCGAGGGAGCCGATGCCCGCAAGCTCCGCAACGTGGCCGAGAAAGAAGTGCAGGGCATCCGCGAGCGCTACGAGGCCGAGCTCGAACTGCTGCAGCGCACGTGGGACGAGTTCCGCAAGCTGCACGGCCGCATGATCATCGAAGACGAACTGTTGTGGCGCGAACTCCGCGACCGCTACGGCGACTACTTCGAGGGTGGCACCGGCGCCGACTCCATCAAGGCGCTCATCGATCGCATCAACTTCGAAGACGAAGAGCGCAAGCTGCGTGAGGCCATCGACACCACCACCAGCGGCCGCAAGCCGCTCAGCGCCCAGCGCCGCCAGAAGGCCATCAAGCGTCTGAAGATCGTCGCCTCGTTCAACAAGCGCGACGAGCACGGCCGCTTGGTGAACGACCCGAAGGCGATGATCCTCGACGTGGTGCCGGTCATCCCGCCCGAACTGCGCCCGATGGTGCAGCTCGACGGTGGCCGCTTCGCCACCTCCGACCTGAACGACCTGTACCGCCGCGTCATCAACCGCAACAACCGCCTCAAGCGGCTGCTCGATCTCGGTGCCCCCGAGATCATCGTGAACAACGAAAAGCGCATGCTGCAGGAAGCGGTCGACGCGTTGTTCGACAACGGCCGTCGCGGCCGTCCGGTCACCGGCCCGGGCAACCGTCCGCTGAAGTCGCTCAGCGACATGCTGAAGGGCAAGCAGGGTCGCTTCCGTCAGAACCTGCTCGGCAAGCGCGTCGACTACTCGGGCCGTTCGGTCATCGTGGCCGGCCCGACGCTGAAGCTGCACCAGTGCGGTCTGCCGAAGTTGATGGCGCTCGAACTGTTCAAGCCGTTCGTGATGAAGCGCCTCGTCGACCTCGAACTGGCACAGAACATCAAGAGTGCCAAGCGCATGGTCGAGCGTCGCCGCGCGCAGGTGTGGGACGTGCTCGAAGACGTCATCAAGGAGCACCCGGTCCTGCTGAACCGTGCGCCCACCCTGCACCGTCTGGGCATCCAGGCGTTCGAGCCGGTGCTGGTGGAGGGCAAGGCCCTGCAGATCCACCCGCTGGTCTGCACCGCCTTCAATGCCGACTTCGACGGCGACCAGATGGCCATCCACGTGCCGCTCAGCGCCGAGGCCCAGGCCGAGGCCCGCGTGCTCATGCTCAGCGCCAACAACATCTTGTCGCCGGCGTCGGGTCGTCCCATCGTGACGCCGAGCCAAGACCTCATCATCGGTGGCTACTACCTCACCGAGATGGTCGAGGGCGCCGCCGGTGAGGGCCGTGTGTTCCGTCACCTGTGGGAGGTGCTGCGCGCGCTCGACGAGGGCAGCATCAACCTGCACGCGAAGATCACGATGCGTCGCCCCGGCGACACCTTCTCCACCACGCCCGGACGACTGCTGTTCGAAGAGGCACTGCCCACCGACTACCCGGCCCGCTTCGGTCACATCGACGAACTGGTGAAGAAGAAGGAGATGGGCGTCATCGTGGAACGCCTCTCCGACAACTACAAGAAGTCGGAAGTCGCCACGGCCCTCGACGCGATCAAGAACGTCTGCTACCGCTGGGCTGCCCAGAGTGGCCTGACGGTGTCGATCGATGACGTGAAGACGCCGAAGGTGAAGCGTGAGATCCTCGACCGGCACGAAGAGCAGGCCGACAAGGTCGAGAAGCAGTTCAAGCGCGGCATCATCACCGACGGCGAGCGCCGTCAGCAGGAAGTGCGCATCTGGACCGACGCCACCGCCGAAGTCCAGCGGGCGATGGAGGCCGAGTTCAAGGCCCAGCGCTTCAACCCGATCGACATGATGGTCGGCTCGGGCGCCCGCGGCAACATGACCCAGATGCGTCAGATCGCCGGCATGCGCGGCCTCGTGGCCAACCCCCGTGGCGACATGATCCCCCGGCCGATCAAGAAGAACTTCCGTGAGGGTCTCGAGACCCTCGAGTACTTCATCGCCACGCCGGGCGCCCGCAAGGGTCTGGTCGACACGGCGCTGCGTACCGCTGACTCGGGCTATCTCACCCGTCGTCTCGTCGACGTGGCGCAGGAACTGATCATCCGCGAGATCGACTGCGGCACCACGCTCGGCGTGTGGGTCGAGAACGTCGGCGCCGACACTGCCAACAAGCGCGCCTACCTCGAGACCAAGTTGTTCGGTCGTGCGCTGCTGCAGGACATCACCCTGTCCGACGGCACCGTGCTGCAGAAGAACACCCTCGTGGGCGACCCCGAGATGGCGGCCCTGCGCGACGACGCATCGGTGAACCGCATCCGTGTCCGCTCGGTGCTCACCTGCGACGCCGAACTCGGCGTCTGCGCCCTGTGCTACGGCCGCTCGCTGGCCACCGGCAAGTCGATCGAACTCGGCGAGGCCGTCGGCGTCATCGCCGCACAGTCGATCGGCGAGCCGGGCACCCAGTTGACGATGCGAACCTTCCACACCGGTGGTGTGGCGGGCAAGGACATCGCCGGTGGTCTGCCCCGCGTGGTCGAGTTGTTCGAGGCCCGTACGCCGAAGGGTGCGGCCCGCCTGGCCCGCGCCTCGGGCGTGGTGCGCATCAACGACGACGACGGCAAGGGCCTGCCCATCACCGTGGTCGACGACCAAGGTGAGGAGCACACCATCTTGCTGCCGTCGGGCAGCCGTCCCATCGTGGCCGACGGCCAGGAGGTGAAGGCCGGCGAGCCGGTCACCGACGGTCCGTTCGACCCGAAGGAACTGCTCGAGATCAAGGGCATCCGCGAGACGCAGCTGTACCTCGTCGAAGAGGTGCAGAAGGTGTATCGCGACCAGGGCGTGAGCATCCACGACAAGCACATCGAGCTCATCGTGCGCCAGATGACCCGCCGTATCGGCGTGCAGGAGCCGGGCGACACCGGCTTCCTGCCCGGCGAGCGCGCCGATGCCAAGACCTTCCGCGACACCAACCGTCGTATGGTCGAGGAAGGCTCGAAGCCGGCCGAGGGCCGTCCCGAGCTGATGGGCATCACCAAGGCGTCGCTGGCCACCGAGAGCTGGCTGTCGGCGGCTTCGTTCCAGGAGACCACCCGGGTGCTCACCGAGGCAGCCATCGACGGACGCTCCGACGGCCTGCTCGGCCTGAAGGAGAACATCATCATCGGCAAGCTCATCCCGGCCGGCACCGGCATGCCTCGCTACCGCGAGTTCGCGGTCGACGCGCCCGAGTATCAGCCGATGACCACCTACTCGAGCGACTTCGACGAGGATCCGGCTGCCTGGCTGAGCAACATCCACGGCACCTACACGTCAGAGCCCCCGGCCGCCGAGGGCTGACCCACGCTGCGAAGGCCGCCCTGCGCCGAGGTGCGCTGGGCGGCCTTCGGCGCGTGTTAGCGTCGCCACCGCTCGGCCAGCGGGGTCGTGCCATCGACAAGGGGGACGGCGTGGGTCTGCTCGACAGCATCAAGGGTTTGATCAAGGGCAACAAGAAGACCATCGACGAGGGCATCGACAAGGCTGCCCAGATGGTGCAGGAGAAGACCCCCGACCAGATCGACGGCGCCGTGAAGCAGGCAGCCGACGCCGCGAAGGACGCAGTCGACAAGATCGACGACTGATCGTCGCCGCAGCCGACTGCGTTCCGCGTCGGTGAGGTTGCCGCCCCTGCTGACGAACCTCTAGCATTACCCGGTCCTGTCGCGCCGTCGTGGCGCATGGGGAAGCACGTTCTCGTCAGCGAAAGGCACCACGTTGCCCACGATTCAGCAGTTGGTCCGCCAGGGGCGGTCCACGAAGTTCTCGAAGACCAAGACGCCGGCCCTCAAGGGGTCGCCGCAGCGTCGCGGCGTGTGCACTCGCGTGTACACCAACACCCCCAAGAAGCCGAACTCGGCGCTGCGCAAGGTGGCCCGTGTCCGTCTGTCGAGCGGTGTCGAGATCACGGCCTACATCCCCGGTGAGGGCCACAACCTGCAGGAGCACTCGATCGTGCTCGTGCGTGGTGGCCGTGTCCGCGACCTCCCGGGTGTGCGTTACAAGATCATCCGCGGCGCGCTCGACGCAGCCGGCGTGAAGAACCGCAAGCAGGCCCGCAGCCGGTACGGCGCCAAGAAGGCCAAGTAGTCAAGGAAGCATGATCCACGATGCCCCGTAAAGGTCCCGCCCAGCGCCGTGAGCTCAGCCCCGACCCGCTGTACCGCTCGCTCCTCGTCACCCAGCTCACCAACAAGGTGATGCTGCACGGCAAGCGCACCATTGCCGAAAAGATCGTCTACGACGCGATGAAGATCATCGAGGAGAAGACCGGCTCCGAGCCGCTCTCCACGGTGAAGCGCGCCATCGACAACGTGAAGCCCCCGCTCGAGGTGCGTAGCCGCCGCGTCGGTGGCGCCACCTATCAGGTGCCCGTCGAGGTGCGTCCCCGTCGCTCGAATACGCTGGCCATCCGCTGGCTGGTCGACTTCAGCCGCAAGCGCCGTGAGAAGACCATGGCCCAGTGCCTCGCCGGCGAACTGATGGACGCTGCCAATGGTCTGGGCGCTTCCATCAAGCGTCGCGACGACATGCAGAAGATGGCCGAGAGCAACAAGGCGTTCGCCCACTACCGCTGGTGATCCGCCGCCGCTCGTCGGCTGCCGAGAACTTTTCACCGCCCCCGGGGAACCGGGGGCGGTGTCGCGTCGTCACACCCCCATGCGACGTGCTGCTGGAGTGTTCGTGCTCACCGTGTCCCTGGCCGGTCTGACCGGCTGCATCGCCGACGATCCCGACGCGGCACCGCCTCAGTCGACAACGTCGGCCTCGACGACCGACGAGCAGATACCACCGGCATCGAACGACGGACCGCAGTTCGGTGGCTTCGGGTCGTCGCGCATGGGCTTCTTCTCCGACTGCCCGCAACTGCTCGGGTACCTGCGCGAACACACGCTCGAGCGAGTGACCGAATGGGGTCTCGGTTACGGCTACTACCCGTACGCACGGGGCGACATGGCGGCTGCCGCTGAGACCACGGCCGCGGCGAGCGACAGCACCGGCGGGATGGAATACGCACCGGCGGCCACGGGGCCGACCTATTCGGAGACCAACACCCAGGAGGTGGGCGTCGACGAGGGCGACGTCGTCGAGACCAACGGCACCCACCTGTTCGTCGCGGGCCAGGACGGGGTGCGCATCGTCGATGTAGCGGCGTCCGACGTGGCAGCAACGCTCGCCGTGCCGCAGGGCAGTCACCAACTCATCCTCGACGGGATGCGTCTGATGGTGGCGACCCAGCCCTGGAACTCGGGCCAGGAGATCGTGGTGTCGTTGTTCGACGTCGCCGACCCCGTCGCGCCCGTGCTGCTCGAACGCCAGCACCTCGAGGGCTCGCTCGTCGCCGCGCGCGCCTCGGGCGGCACAGCTCGCCTGGTGCTCACGTCGCAGCTGGCCAACCGCCTGCCCTTCGTGAACCCGGGCATGTTCGGCTACACCACCGAACGGGCCCTCGCCGAGAACCGCCGCATCGTCGAACAGACCCCGATCGACGAGTGGATGCCGCGGACGTTCCGCGAGGGTGCAGACGGCAGCTACAGCGAGGTGAGCACGGCGCTCGACTGCAGCGCTGTGGCAGCACCCAGCGAGTTCGCCGGGTTGGGTATCACCTGGGTGGCATCGATCGACCTGGCCGGCACGAGTGACACGCCGGTGCGGGCCGGTGCCGGTGTGGTGTCGCAGGGTGGCACGGTGTACCAGAGCGCCTCGAACCTCTACCTGGCCACGGTGCCGTGGGACATCTGGTACCCGATGGCATCCGATTCCTCGGCGCCGTCGTCGCCGCCCCCCACCTACATCCATCAGTTCACACTCGGCGCCGACGGCACCGTGCAGTACGTAGCGACGGGCGAGGTGGCTGGCCAGCTGCTGAACCAGTTCGCGATGAGCGAACTCGGCGGCGACCTGCGTGTGGCCACCA
>JBEICS010000029.1:0-10332 GCA_040383925.1 Acidimicrobiaceae bacterium
ACTGCTCGAAGGCATCGAACACGGCACGACCCGCCGGCATCCGCTCGACGAGGGCGCGGGTGAGGTCGTTGCGCAACCGAGCAGCCGACGCGGCATCGGGCAGGTGACGGTGCAGTTGGTCGAGGTCGGCCGCCACGTCGTCGTGGGCTGCAGGGGCTGGCAGGCCGAGCAGCTCGTGACACAGATCGCGCACCGTGACGCGCAGGCGATGGAGCGTGTCGGGGTGCGATGCAGGGACGATGCAGTAGCCGCGCTGGGCGAACTCGGCATCGACCAGATCAGGCATCGAGCAACTGAGCCGCGGGATGGGGGGAACTCGCCGACCGACTGGCCTCGATGCCCTCGCGGATGAGCCGCACCGTGGTCTCGAGGTGCACCTTCAACGCCCGGGCCGCGGCCTTGTGGTCGCCGCGGGCGAGACCCTCGATGATGAGTCGGTGTTCGGCGTCGGCGGCATCGTGCCGGTAGCGCAGCGACAACCGCTGGTAACGCGCCGAGTGGAGCCACAGTTGCTCGATCAACTTCATCCGCCGCGGCGAGTTGGCCTTGCCGTAGATGGTGAGGTGGAGCTCGCGATTCAACTCGATGACCGTGGCCCGGTCGCCTCGACGGCTCGCCTTGTCGGCCAACGTGAGCAGGCGCTCGAGGCGACGGATCTCGGTGGCGCTGAACGGTGCTGCACGGCGCAGGGTCTCGCACTCGAGTTCGATACGGATGGTGTACAGATCGTCGAGGTCGTCCATCGACAACGGTGTCACCCATGCCCCGCGGTTGTGCACGAAGGTGACGAAGCCCTCCGATTCGAGCACCCGCAAGGCCTCACGCACCGGGATGAAGCTCGTGCCACATGCCTCGGCGATCACCTTCGGCAGCAGCTTCGACTGTGGCGGGAACGCCCCGTTGATGATGCCCTCGCGCACATAGGCGAGCACCTGCTCGACGGTGCTGTCCTCGGTGACCGAATCCCGCTGCTCCATGTGGCCCATCCCGTTTCGTCGAAAAGGAAACTATACGGCCACCGGCGGCTGCCGATGAGAGGGAGGGCGCGCCGCCTCGAAGGCGTGGGCGATGGACAGGGTGAGCGCGTCGGTGCCCGATCGCGTGGCGATCTGCAACCCGATCGGCAGACCGTCGCGGTCGAAGCCGCACGGCACGCTGATGGCGGGTTGGCCCGACAGGTTGAAGGGCGCCGTGGTGCGCACGTACGACACCGAGATGTGTTCGGCCAGGTCGCCGTACACGTGCTCGCTCTCGCTCGACGGCGAGGCCGTGGCGGGAAGCGTGGGACTGAGCAATCCATCGAAGCGGTGCTCGGCCATCGTTCGGGCGATCTCGCGAGCGATGAGCACCCGCGCCCTGCTGGCGCGGTGATGGATCGAATGCGGAGCCACGGCACCGGCGACGAGCAGGGTGCGGATACCGGGGTCGATGTCGTCGGGCCGTTCGCGCAGCGATCGAGCATGGTGCGTAAAGGCCTCGAGCGGGATGATGCCGAATTCAGAGGCCAAGGTGTGATCGAGCGCATCGATACGCACCGGTTCGCACACCGCACCGAGCGACCGCAGTAGGTCGACCGCGGCGTGGAATGCGGCCTCCACGTCGGGCTGCATCGGCGCGAACGGGGCGTCGGTGAGCACGCCGAAGCGCATTCCCGCGACGTCGCGGCCCAGCAGCGCAGCCTGATCGACCCTGCCGCCGGTCATGGCCGTGAGGGCGTGGGCGCAGTCGGCCACAGTCGCGCCCAACGGTCCGAGGTGGTCGAGCGACACCGAGAGCGGCTCGACCCCGACAAGGCTCACCAGGCCGTAGGTGGGCTTGAGGCCCACCGTGCCGCACAGTGCGGCCGGGATGCGGATCGAGCCACCCGTATCGGAGCCGAGTCCGATGGGCACCAGGCCCGCTCCGACCGCTGCCCCCGATCCACCGCTCGACCCTCCGGGGACACGACTGGTGTCCCACGGGTTGGCAGTCGGGGCGGTCACGACTCCGCAGGCGAGTTCGTGGGTGGCGGTCTTCCCCGCCACCAGCGCACCGGCCGCCCGAAGGAGGCTGACCACCTCTGCGTCGTGATCCTTCGGCGTGTCGGAGTAGAGCGGTGAACCACACCGAGAGGCAAACCCCGCCACGTCGACGATGTCCTTCACGCCGACGAGCACCCCGTGCAACGGGCCGCGATCGACACCCGCGGCGAGATCGGCATCAGCCCGGTCGGCCTGGGCGAGCACATCGCTGGGGTCGACCGCCACGAAACTGTGCAACTGCACATCGAGGCGGGCCTGTTCGTCGAGGAACCGTTCGGCGAGCTGTCGGGCGGTGATGGCACCCGACCGGAGTGCCACGGCGATCTCGGGCACGGAACGGGTCATCGGGGGTCCTCTGCATCGAACGGGACCGGGGCACCCGGATCGCCCTGGCCGACGAACTCGTCGAGTCCTCCGTCGACCACGAGTCGATCGGCCAGATCGGTGGCGATCGCTTCGGCATCGAACAGATCGCCCTGCAGGCCGGCTGCAGCCAGGCCGTCGGCGACGAGGCGGTGCACCGAGGTCGGATGCTCAGCCACGAGGAACCACCGCGATGATGTCGACCTCCATCAACAGCCCGGGCAGACCGAGCGACGCCACCTGCACTGCCGTGACCGCCGGCATCCGATCGGCCGGGAACAGGGTCTGCCGCACCGCGATCTCGTGCGGCAACTCACGGATGTCGGCGAGGAAGTAGTTGATCTTCACGACATCGGCCAGCGTGGCGCCCGACGCAGCGAGCACCGCTTCGATGTTCTTCCACACCTGCCGAGCCTGGTCGCCCAGCGTGGTGCCGACGATCTGCATCTGCTCGTCGAGCGCCACCTGACCGGCGAGATAGAGGGTGTCGCCGGCACGAACCGAGTACGAATACGGCTCGGGTGGCGCACACAGGCCGGCGACATCGCTTCGGAACTCGTTCACGGTCGGATGATATAGCGTCTCGGGTCAGGGGGTGGCCACGGTGCGCGAGCACTGCTCGCCGAGGCCGTCGATACCGAGGCGCATCTCCTGGCCCGGACGCAGGAACCGTTGCGGGTTGAACCCGCTGCCCACACCTGCCGGGGTGCCCGTGTTGATGAGGTCGCCCGGTTCGAGCACCATGAACTGGCTCACGTACCAGACGATGTGCGCGACCGAGAAGATCATGTCGGAGGTGCGCTCGTTCTGCATGCGCTCGCCGTCGACATCGAGCCACATGCCCATCGTCTGCGGATCGGGCACCTCGTCGGTGGTGACGAGCCACGGCCCGAGCGGGTTGAACGTGTCGCACGACTTGCCCTTGTCCCACTGTCCGCCGCGTTCGAGTTGGAACTCGCGCTCCGACACGTCGTTCGACACCGCGTAGCCCGCAACGTGATCGAGTGCCTCGGCCTCGCTGTCGAGGTAACTCGCCCGACGACCGATCACCACGGCCAACTCCACCTCCCAGTCGGTCTTCACCGACCGGCGGGGGATGCGCACTTCGTCGTGCGGGCCCACGACCGTGTTGGGGGCCTTCATGAAGATGATCGGCTCAGCAGGAATCGCCATGTTCGATTCCTTGGCGTGGTTGCGGTAGTTCAAGCCGATGCACACCACCTTGCCGGGACGGCGCAGCGGCGCACCGATGCGCTCGCCGGCCACGTCGACCGGGGCCAGGGCACCGGCCTCGACGGCATGGCGGAGACGATCGAGGCCATTGCCCTCGAAGAAGGCGACGTCGTAGTCGGTGGCGACCGGCGAAGCGTCGAGCACGACGTCGGACCCATTGGCCATCACCCCTGGACGTTCGTGGCCGAACGCACCGAATCGCACGAGTTTCATCGCTTTGCTCCGTTTCTCGGGTTCACCCGGCTGCAACTCGCCTGAACATCGACGCGCTCTCTGCGATGGCGTCGCGCAGTGGTGTGGGGGGTGCACCGCCTGCCTGCTCGATCCACTCGCTGGCATCGGCGCCCGCCACGACGGGAAGCGAGTCGGTGCCGCAGGTGATGCCGTCGAAGCCGGTCGCCTCACAGGTGGCGGCCACGAACTCGGCCACCGACACCACGTGCCCACCGAGGTTGAACGTCGGCGCACCGTCGAGGGGTACCCGTGCTGCGTGGATGAACGCCTGGGCCACGTCACGCGCGTACTGGAAGTCGAGCGTGCTGCCGTAGTCGATGTGGAACGGCTCGCGGCGTACCGCCATCGAGATGCCCACGCTCGGCAACGACGTCATGCCCTGGTCGCGGCCGGGGCCGTACACGGTGTGCGGCCGCAGGCCGACACTGCGCACACCGTTCTCGGCCCAGTACACCTTGGCGAGATCTTCGGTGGCCACCTTGTAGACGCCGTAGAGCGTGGTGGGCTTGCGTTCGGCGTCGGGGCCGATGACGTGATCGGGGTAGTCGGCAGCGGTGCCGAACACGGCGATGCTGCTGGCCTGCGAGATCTGCGCCACGCCGTGCCGGCGAGCTGCCTCGAACACGTTCACGGTTCCCGTCACGTTCACGGCAGCACCGAGCGACGGGTTGGCCCGACAGAACGGGATCTGCAGGGCAGCGAGATGCACGATGTGGGTGACGCCCTCGGCGGCGCGCACGACGTCGTCTTTCACCGTGAGGTCGCCGATGCACCACGTGGCATCGGGGAGCTCGCCGTCGTTGATGAGGCGGTGACGGTGCTCGACCATGTCTTTGTCGAATGCCACCACGGGCACGCCCTCGGCACGGAGCAGCTTCACTGCCCAGGCGCCGATACAGCCGTTGGCGCCTGTGACCAGGAATGTCTCGCTCATCAGTACGTGGCCCTTCCGCCGGAGATGTCGTAACAGGCGCCGGTGGAGAAGCTGCACTCGTCGGAGCTGAGCCACAGCACGAGCGCGGCCACCTCCTCGGCGCTACCGGTGCGGGCCATGGGAATCTTGGCAATCATGTATTGCAGCACCTCAGGTGCGGTGTCGGAGTTCATCGGGGTGGCGATCACAGCTGGCGCAATGGAGTTGACCAGCACCCCGGTGGTGGCGAGTTCCTTACCGATCGACTTGGTGAAGCCGATCACGGCAGCCTTCGACGCAGAGTAGGCAGCGAGATTCGGGTTGCCTTCCTTGCCGGCGATGCTGGCGATGTTGACGATGCGACCCCAGCCACGTTCGACCATTGCGGGCACCACGGCACGGCACACCTGGAACACGCCGTCGAGGTTCACCGCCATGGTCGAGCGCCACTCGTCGTCGCTCACCTCCCACATCGGCTTGTTGGGCCCCACCACACCGGCGCTGTTCACCACGATGTCGAACGGGCCGTGCTCGGCGACCAGACGCCGGACAGCCGCAGCGTCGGAGACATCGAGTTCCGCCACCACGTCGAGATGGGCTGCGGCCTCGGCGAGAGCAGGTGTGCCGAGATCGACACCCACCACCCGGCAGCCGGCGGCCCGCAGGCGCTGGGCACAGGCAAGGCCGATACCGCGGGCGGCGCCGGTGACCAGCGCCGTGGGGGTCGTCATCGGAAACATCAGCGCACCTCGTTCGGAATCAGCACGGCACGGCCCACCACTCGACCCGCAGCGAGATCGTGCAACGCCTCGTTCGCCTGCTCGAGCCGGTAGGGAACGACCCGTGGCACCAGTCGACCGCTCTGCACGAGCGCGACGACCTCACGGAGATCGGTGTAGGTACCCACGAAGACCCCTTCGAGATGCTTCTCGCCCTCCACCAGTGCGGCGAGGGGCAGGTTGATGGAGCCGCCGACACCGACGGCCAGGAAGGTGCCGCCGAACTCGAGCAACGACACGCCCAGCGCGGCGGTGGCGTCGGTTCCCACGAAGTCGAGGACGGCCCGCACCCCGTCGGGCACGACGGCGGCGACCTCGTCGGGCGCCACCACGACATGGGCACCACACTCGCGACCCAGTTCCCGTGCAGCCTCGCTCGGGTCGACCGCGATCACATCAGCCGCCGCCATGGAACGCAGGATCTGCACGGCGAGATGGCCGAGACCGCCCACACCGAGCACCACCACCCGGTCGCCGGGTCGCAGCAGCGACGCAGCCCGCTTGCATGCCCGGTAGGCGGCGAGTCCGGCATCGGTGAGCGTGCACAACTGCGCCAGGTCGGCGTCGGCCCCGACGCCCAGCATCGCCCGCTCGTTGGTGAGCAGGTACTCGGCGTAGCCGCCGTCGACCGTGATGCCCGGAGTGCTGCGGTCGGGCGCATGGGTGTCGAGGCCGGCGCGTTCCGCCGCACTGAGCCCGCCGCTGATGAAGGGGAAGCAGATGACCGGATCGCCCACCGACACCGAGGTGACCTCGGCACCGATCTCGTGCACCCAGCCGGCGTTCTCGTGGCCGAGCACCAGCGGCAGCGGTGCAGCCATCTCGCCGGTGAGCAGGTGCAGGTCGGTGCGGCACACGCCGGCTGCCGCAACACGCACCACGACATCGAACGGACCGACCGCACGCGGTGTGGGCACCTCGTCGAGGCGCAGCGGCGAGGGCGGCAACGGAGCCTCCACCGTGTGCATTCTCATTGCCCGCACGAGCGGCACCCCCCAGACCTGGCACCGTGCGGTGGCGCACGGAAGTCCCGAGAATATAGCATCCGACCCATGTGTACAACCGGTGTGGTTCGGCTGGCCGATGGCTCGTATGCGTTGTTCAAGAACAAGGACTTCGGGCGAGCGCATCTCGACGACCTGCTGTGGCTCGATCGCGACGTCTTCGGGGTGATGGGCATGACCACCTGGGCCGGCGACGACCCGGCCCTCGACGAGTACTCCGGGTTCTCCATCGGCGCGAACCGGCATGGTCTGCTGTGTTGCGACTCGAATGTGGTGACCCTCGACGGCCTCGTGAACTACGACGTGATGACCGAGGTGGCATTGCGCGATGGCACCGACATCGCGAGCGCTGCCGAAGCCGTCCGTGCGGCGTGCGCCGCGGCTGCCACCTCGTGGGGCAACCTGGTGATGATCGATCGCAACGGTGCGGCGAGCATCGAGGTCCGTGGCACCGAGGTGGCGGTGGTCCCGCTGCACGGCCCCACTGCACGGTCGAACCACCACGTCGTGCTCGGCACCCATGAGCTGCAGGCCGATCACCACACCACCGAACTACGGCTCGCGTCGGCCCAACGGCGTATCGAGCAGGTCCGCACCGTCGACGACATCTTCGCTCTCCAGACCGCCCACGACGACGGCGCCACCGGGGTGTGCAACCACAGCGACCTCACCACGGTGTACAGCTACGTGCTCCATGCCACCGCCGACGGGTTGGTGCTGCACGTGGTGCAGGGCCGACCCTGTTCGGGCGCACCGCGGGTGGTCGTGCCCGTGCCGCTGGGCGATGCCTTCTCGGCGTCGGCTGCCACCGAGTTCTTCGCCACCTACCCCTCGGCCACCAAGCGCAACGCCGCCGCCTGAGCGGGCCGGGCCCTGAGCCGGCTCAGCGCGGTGCGATCTCAGCGTGCTGCGTCGGGGTCGACCGGGTAGGGCGCACGCCCACAGCGCCGGAACGGCAGGTGCTCGAGACGCGGCGACGCACTGCCCGGAGCATCGATCACCACCGAGGTGGCGGCCGCCGCGGGGAAGTTGGCGAGATAGTCGGAGCACGAACGAACCGCGACCACCTCGCACCTGTCGGGATCCAGCCCAGCGTGCCGCCAACTGCCGGGATCGGCCGACCAAGCCGGTGCCTCGGTGATCAGCACCTGCACCCGACCGCAGCGCACCACGGCGAAGCGCCCCATCGACGCCGGCATGCCGTGGTACCCCACGCCCGTCAGCCGGTACTCGCCTCCGCCGAGGCGAACCACCTCACCCTCGATCTCCACGGGTGGGGCCCATCGCGTGTCGACGCTGCTGCCCACCGCGAGGGCGATGTCGGCGCCGACGCCAGCTGCCCAACAGCGATCCACCGCAGCGACATCGACGATGGTGATGAGCGCGTCGAGGTCGCAATGGTGCGTCACCAGTTCGGCGAGCAGCGCGGGGTTGTCGCCGGCCGCCCCGGCCGTCGGTGCGTCGGCTGCTTCGGTGAGCACGAAGGGCCGCACCCCACTGTGCCGGGCGACGGCAACCGCCTCGGCCGGGGCGAACAGTCGGTCGACAGCGAGGTCGGTGCGGCGACCCCAGACCGCAGCGGTGATGGCTTCAGCGGCGATGTCGGCAGCGGCGCGGTCGGCGTGGGCGACAGCCACCGTGGTGAAGCCGATGCCCGGCGCGTCGAGCCACGGCTGGGTGGGGAACACGCTGACATCGACCAACGCGCCGCGCACCACAGGGGGCAGCGCCTCGAGCGCCGCCGCGACCACCTCGCCCAGCAACCCGTCGGGCAGGCGCAGCGCCTGATCGGCGAACAGCGCCGGACACGAGGCGACGGCAACGGCAGGCTCCAACGTCCCGTCCATCGCAGCCGCCAACAGATGCACCACCCGCGCGCCGGTGTCGGCCAGGTCGATGTGAGGGTTGGTGCGGTAGCCGGTGACCACCCTCACATCGGCCACCAGTTGGGGTGTGGCGTTGGCGTGCAGGTCGAGCGACAGGGCGATCGGCACACCGGCGCCGACAGCCCGCCGCGCGGCTGCCACGAGGTGCGCATCGCTGCGGCCGTCGAGCGCGGCGAGCGAACCGTGCAGGCACAGCACCAGCGCATCGAGTGGCTCGGGTACCGCGGACACCGCCGTCGCCACCTCGTCGACCAGCAGGTCGAAGTGCTCGTCGAGCAGCGCACCACCGGGCATGGCGTGGGCGTACAGCAACGGCACCGGAACCCCGCCGAGCCGGCCCACGGCAGCCAGCGCGCCCGTGAACTCGCTGTTGGCGCCCGCCAACGCTGCAGCAGCGGCGTCGCCCGCGTGTCGAACGAAGTCGCCTAATGTCGTCGGCCTGATGGCGAACGAGTTGGCCTCATGTTGAACGAGCAGCACCCCCACGCGAGTGCCTTCCGCGAACCGCGCCGAACGGTCGACACCGTCGAGCGAAGGCCAGTCGATCATGGCCGCAGTATCGCGCCTGCCACCGCGCCACCCGCAGCGACGACCATCACCACGACGAGGGAGAGCACGTGAACGACCGGCCGCGATTCGAGGTGCTCACCCTCGGTGAGGCCATGTTGCGCCTCTCCGCACCACCCGGCCAGCTGCTCGAGCACACCACCACGCTCGAGGTGTACGTCGGTGGCGCCGAGGCCAACGTGGCCGTGGCGCTTGCCCGGATGGGACGCTCGGTCGCCTGGATGTCGCGAGTCGCCGACGATCCGTTCGGACGGCGGATCATCAGCGAACTCCGGCGACACGGCGTGCACTGCGATCCGGTCGAGATGGTGAGCGAAGGCCGCACGGGTCGCTACTACACCGAGACGGGAGGCGCACCGCGCGGCGTGTCGGTCCACTACGACCGGGCAGGCACCACCGCCGCATCCATGTCGATCCGCACCCTCGACCTCGGGTGGGTGGCGCAAGCGAGCCTGGTCGAGATGTCGGGCATCACCGCGGCGCTGAGCGACGACTGCGCCGAACTCTGCGCCGAAGTGCTCGCGGCCGCGCGCCGCGTCGGTGCGCAATCGGTGATCGACGTCAACTACCGGGCACGTCTGTGGAGCCCCGAGCGCGCCCGCGCCGTACTCGGGCCCCTCTGCGCTGCAGCCGACGTCGTGCTCTGCACCGCAGAAGACGCACGCGACCTCTTCGGTGCATCCGAGCCCGACGCCGCGGCCCTGGCGGCCCAGATCGGCGTGCCCACCCTGGTTCTCACCGAAGGAGCCCGCGGGGTGTCGTGGCATTCGCCCGACAGCGACGGATTCCTGCCCGCCATCCCCACCGAGACGTTCGACCGCATCGGTGCAGGCGACGCGTTCTGCGCAGGCGTCATCACCGGCCTGCTCGACGGCGACCTCACCGCAGGCATCCGACGCGGTCAGGCCATGGCATCGCTGGCACGCACCATGGCAGGCGACCTGTTCCTCGCCACGGCTGCCGATGTCGCTGCCGTGCTGGCAACCGACGGACGCACCGACCGCCGCTGAACCGGAGCTGATGGCCCGGAGCTAGTGGCCCGGAGGCGTCGGCCCGACCTGTGGCGGTCAGAGCACGCCGTGGCGCCGGAAGACCTCGCCGAGGTCGTCTCCGGCGGCGAGTTCCGCCCGCACTGTCGATTCGGCGCGCATCTTCTCCAGCCCACGCTCGATCACCGCGTCGACCAACGCCGCAGGCACCACCGCCGCACCCAGTTCGTCGGCCACCACCCAGTCGCCAGGATGCACCGTTGCCTCACCGATCGTCACCGGTACATCGACGCTGGCGAACACCTGGCGGCCCGCCGAGTCGAGCGGCGACACACCCGAGGCG
>JBEICS010000030.1:0-10054 GCA_040383925.1 Acidimicrobiaceae bacterium
CGGCCTGCACACCGTCGACGTCGGATGCGGCGAGCAGGGCGAAGTGCGTGTCGCCGCGCCACTCGCGGATGCAGTTGAGCGCCAGCCAGGCCGACACCACCGGATCGTCGTCGTGGCGTGGCCACTCGGCGTGGGCGGCGAACAGCACCCGCCCGGATCGGGGCAGGGCGTCGACCACGTCCCACAGCCGGGGCGCGTACGACGCCAGTGAGGTGCAGATCTGCGGTACGTACCGGCGCAGGCCCTCGCCGACGGCCTCGTTGCGCACCCGGTAGGTGTCGGTGAACGTGGTGTGCTGGCGGGTGAGGCCGAGCGAGAACCGGATGAAGGCCGGACTGATCGAGTAGAACGCGGCGATCACCGCCTCGTCGCCCGCAGGCGCCAGCGGAGCGGCGCGGCTGGCGATGTAGTAGCCCGCCCCGTTGGGTACGCCGAGCTGGCTGTACAACTCGATGGCGCGCGGGTCCCAGAACACCCAGCCGATCAGGCGGTGCGAGGCGAACGAGGCGCGGGCGCTGAGGGCACTCATTCAGAACTCGGTGATGATCGGCGTGAGGAGCGCAACGAACGACTCGTCCACAGCCTTGGCGCGGTGCTCGCGGCCCTCCGCGTGCCGCGGGTCGGCGATGAGCGTGTCGAACAGCGACCGGCGCGGATACCAGTTGAAGCGCACCTCGTCCCACTGGCGGCCGTCGCCGACGACGGTTGCCTCGACCGAGTACCAGGCGAGCGGGCGGATGCCCAGTTCGAGCGCCGGGCCCGCAGCGAGGGCGCTGTGCCGGGCCATCTCGTCGCGACCCTCGGGGCCGGCGTAGCGGATGACCTGCATCAGGATCATCGGCGGGTCGGCGGGGTCGGGTTCCACCTCCGCCGTCTGCACCTCGGGCAGCGGCAACGGCAGGCTGGCCATCACGATGGTCTCCTTCATGCCGGCAGCTTTGTGCTCGTGCTTCTTGGCGAAGTCGGGGCGTTGCTGCATCGCCAGGAACTCGGCGCGCGACGGGTACTCGACGATGGCGACGCGATCCCACGTGGGCGTGCCGTCGAGTTGGGTGTCGACGTCGGAGTGGAACACCACCCGGGCGCCGATCTCACGCAGGACTGCGACCGGGGCGTAGCGGTCGTCGGCTTCCTTGCCGCTGACGCCGTCGTCGGTGCCGTCGGCGTACTGCGCCCGCTCGTGGTACTTCATCAGGTTGATCATGTGCACCGGGCCGTCGTCGGTGCGACTGCCGATGGCCATGAACCATTCGAAGTTGGGGGTGCCGTAGGGGACAGGGGAGCGTCGATCAGCCATGGGTGGAGGCTAGGCAGTGGCAGGGTCACTGTCAATTGTTCGTACCGCGGCCGCCGTGGCATCTGTCGGCCCGCCGCCTGGTGAACGACGCGGGTGACTACGGTGGCACTCTTGCCATCGTCAGCCCCCCTTCCCCCAGCGTCGACCGCCGACCTCGTGCGCTGCGCGCCCGACACCCCGGTCGACGAGATCGTCGCGACGCTGCTGCGCGACGGCGGTGTGGTGCTGCTCGACTGCGTCGACCCGGCCACCGTGGCGGCCATCGATGCCGAACTCTCGCCGTTCGTCGAAGCCCGCAGCCCCGGCTTCTTGCACCACGTCGACGACTTCTACGGCGGCAACACCAAGCGCATCCAGGGTCTGGCGGCCAAGAGCCCCGCGTTCGTCGAGTCGCTGCTGCTGCACCCCACCCTGCTGGCCGTCGCCGATGGCGTGCTGCTCGCCTCGTGCGGCGACTACTGGCTCAGCCAGGCCGAAACCATCTTCATCGGTCCGGGCAACCCGGCCCAGCCGCTGCACCGCGACGACGTGAACTGGTCGCGCGCCGCCTCACTGGGTATCCCGCTGCAGGTATCGGTGCTGACGGCGCTCGGCGACTACGACGCCGACGTCGGGGCGACGATGGTGGTGCCGGGCAGCCATCGTTGGCCGCTCGACCGGGCCGTCGACCCCGCACTCGCCCTGCCCGTCGAGTTGCAGCCGGGCAGTTCGCTCATCTACCTGGGCAGCCTCGTGCACGGAGGTGGCTGGAACCGCACCCCCGACCGGTGGCGCAAGGCGCTGTACATCGGCTACCTCGTCGGGTGGCTCACCCCGGAGGAGGCCGTGGCCCGCTCGATCACGGCCGAGGTGGCCGCACGGCTGCCGCAGCGGGCCCGTCAACTGCTGGGCTGGGCGAGCCTGCGCGGCAACGGTGCGAGCGAAGGCCCCGAAGCAGCACTGCAGTTGTGGCAACTCGACGCTGCCGACGCCGCAGCCGTCGACGGCCTGTTCGAGAACCGCTGACGCCGCGTCAGACGACACCTCAGGCGTTGCGTGGATCGGCCGAACCGAAGCCGATCACCTCGCCGCGGTTGATGCTCACCCAGTCGCGGGCCTCGAGGTACGGCTTGAACGCGGCCGTGATGGCGCGGCCGTGCTCAGGGGTCTTGGGCCGCTGGAGCTCGAACAGGTGGGGGAACTCGAGCCATGCGGTGACCGAGTGCCACAGCCTGACGGCGGCCTCGCCCGTGGGCGGATCGATGAGCACCGGACCGAACAGGCACTGCCCGTCGGGGAAGAACAGGGTGGGCACACCGAAACCACCGGCGTCGATGACGCGCTGGTGCTCGGCGCGCACCTCGTCGTGGGTGGTGGGGTCGGCGATGGCCTGGTCGACCAGCGCCGGGTCGAGGCCGATCTCGGCCAGCAGATGCCGTGCCACCGCCGGCTCGTGCGGCTTGTGGCCGTCTTCGTGCAGTGCCTTGCCGGCCCGGGCGTACCAGGCGTCGAGGTGGGCCATGTCGGTGCGACGCAGCATCGCGCCGATGCGCATCATGCTCCAGCCGTAGCTCCACTCGCGCTCCCACGGGTGCTTCTTGCCCTCCACCCGGTTCACCTCTTCGAGGCTGAAGAACCGCCAGTTCACCGTGAGGTTGAGTTGGTCGCGCACATCGCGCATCCAGATGGCGGTCTGGTAGGCGTACGGGCACATCACGTCGAAGTGGAAGTCGACGGTGTCGGGGGCCACGGGTGCGCTGCTCATGCGAACAGACTCTCGCATCCGGTTCCGGCGAGCAAGGAGTCGACCACGGTGCGGTCGGCGGGGGCCAGCGCGGCGTAGTGCTCGCGGAGCCACACCAGGCACTTGCCCTGGTAGGCGAAGGGTGACTGGCGGTACCCGTGGCCGTCGATCTCGACCTCCACCACATCGGCACCCGCCTGCAGGGCCGTTGCGTTCGCCAGCATGAACGGCACGTAGGTGCGGCCGATCTCGGCCAGCAGCGCCTGCGTGGCCGTGTGCACCGTGGTGCCGTCGCACCACCCCGCCGCCTCATCGGCGACAGGCCACCACGACAGGTCGTCGACCCGGTCGACCCAGTTCACCGTGCGCGCCGAACGCTGGACCGCCACCCGCGCCGACACGGGGTCGAACATCACCAGTTGGCGCAACTGCCCGTACAGGCCGACATCGCCCCGGCCCGGCCGGTGGCCGAACAGGAACGGCTGCTCGTGCAACAGCGCGTCGAGCAGGTCGAGCAGTCGTTCGTACGACGCCTCCACCACGGCGCGGTTCTCGTCGGTGCAGCCCACCAGGGCGCGCCGGCTGATCTGGCGCTGGGTGATGAACTCGCGGCCCTTCTCCCAACCGCGGTCGGACACTTGCAGGTTCATGTCGAGCGGCAGGAGGCGTCCGGCTTTGTCGATGGCCTCGTCGTAGTACCAGCGGTAGTGGTACATCGCCTTGGTCACCCACTCGTCGGCGTAGTCCTCCACCAGGCGGTCGAGGAACTCGATCGGGGCGCTGGTGGGGGTGAGGCTGCGGCCCGACCACTCGCGCTCGAGCCGGTCGATGAGCGGACTCGAGTCGATCATCGCCTCGCGGTACTCGCCATCGGCATCGGGGAAGGCGATGGCCGGGATGAGCCGTACGGGTACTGGCGGCAGGTCGTCGAGTTCGGAGTCGCGCAGTACCCAGGTGAACGGGATGTGCCGGTACCGCAACACGGCCCGCATCTTCAGTGAGTACGGCGAGCCGTACGCTCCGGCGAGCTTCAGAGGATGGGCAGGCGAGATGGCGGCTGACATTCTGTCACGGTATCAGCCACAAGTTTCAGGCCTCGACGGCGATGCGGCGGCCGGAGATGCGCTCGATCTCGATGCCGATCAAATGCGCCTTGTCGCCGGGGGCCACCACGTCGATGGTGGCGGCGCGCACCCGGTCGTACAGGTCGCCCAGGGCCGTGGTGATCTCGCGGGCGTGACCCTGCACCACCACGCTCCACACCGTGCGCTGGTCGTCGCGGCCATCGATCTCGAACGCCGCCGGGGCCAGCGGCAGGTTGCTCAGCTTCGTGCCCGGGTCGGTGCGGAACACCAGCAGATCGCCGACGAGGGTGTAGTTCACCGGCAGGATCATGGGGAACGCATCGGCCACGAAGGCCACCCGGCCCATCCCGCGCAGGGCCAGCAGCGTGCGGCACTCCTCGGCGTCGAGCCACTCGGTGGCGGGCTGGTGTCCGTCGTCGGCCATCGCCCGCGACCCTACCCCTGCCGGTGCCGGGGCACCATCGCAGGGCGGTGTCTCCGCTTCGCTCCGACCGGGCCGCGGCGGCGATGATCCCCCCATGTCACTCACCGTGTCGTCGTCGCCCAGCCCGTTCGTCTCCGGGGTCGAACCGATCACCGAGTCCGACGATGCCATCCGCGCCGCCCTGGCCGATGCCCAGTTGCCGCCGCTGCTGCCGGCGCTCGCCTACCTCACCGGCGACCTGTCGCTGCTGCGTCCCGACCTGCGCATCGACCCGATGCTCATCTCGATGCCCCAGGGCGGCCTCACCGACGAGCAGCAGGCAGCCGTGCGCGACCTCGCGTTCGATGTGCTGCGCCGGTACCGCGACGGTGGCTGTGTGCCCGCCCAGCCCCCCGCCGACGCCGACCTGCAGCGCATCCTCGAGTACACCGTCGGCCTCACCGAGGGCATGGCCCCGTACCTGCCGCTGCTGGAGGAGGAACTCGCCTACCGCGGCGAAGACCGCCGGGCCCCTGGTTGGACCAAGCAGCAGATCGCCCCCGATGTCGACTTCAGCGTCGTCATCATCGGCGGTGGCATGTCGGGCATCTTGTCGGCCCATCGCCTGCAGCAGGCGGGCATCGACTTCACCATTCTCGACAAGAACCCATCGGTGGGTGGCACCTGGCACGAGGCGGCGTACCCCGGCTGTCGGGTCGACAACCCCAACCACAACTACAGCTACAGCTTCGCCCAGCGCCACGACTGGCCCTCGCACTACTCGCCCCAGCCGGTGCTCGAGCAGTACTTCCGCGACTGCGCCGAGGCGTTCGGCATCGGTGCCCACGTGCGGTCGCAGTGCACCGTGCAGTCGGCCACCTGGAGCGACGACGACCTGCTGTGGACCGTGCGCTACACCGACGCGTCGGGCACCGAGCAGACCATCCGGGCCAACGCTGTGATCAGCGCGGTGGGGCAGCTGAACCGGCCGTTGTGGCCCACCATCGACGGCATCGCCGACTTCCAGGGCGAGTACTTCCACTCGGCCGAGTGGCGCCACGACGTCGACCTCACGGGCAAGCGGGTGCTGGTCATCGGCACCGGCGCCAGCGCCCTGCAGTTCATCCCGCACGTGGCCGCCGCGGCAGGCAGCGTGACGGTGTTCCAGCGCACGCCGCCCTGGATCGCCCCCACGCCCGACTACCACGAGCCGGTGGCCCCCGGCCTGCAGTGGCTCTACCGGCACGTGCCCACCTACAGCGAACTCACCCGGTTCGCCATCTTCTGGCGGATGGGCGACGGTGCCCTCGAGGGTGTGCGGGTCGACCCCGACTGGCACGGCGACGGCTCGTCGGTGAGCGAGTTGAGCGAGATGGGCAAGCAGATGCTGCTGCTCTACTACCAGGACCAGTTCGGCGACCGGCCCGACCTGCTGGCCAAGGTGATCCCGAACTACCCACCCGGGGCCAAGCGCGCCGTGCGCGACAACGGCATCTGGGCAGCCACGCTGAAGCGGCCGAACGTGGAGTTGTGCACCGACGCCATCGGCCACATCGACGCCACCGGTGTCACCATGGCCGACGGCCGTCACTACGACGCCGACATCATCATCTACGGCACCGGCTACCAGGCGTCGAACTTCCTCACCCCGATGCGCGTGACCGGCCGCAACGGCATCGACCTGCACGAGCAGTGGGACGGCGACGCCCGCGCCTACCTCGGTGTGGTGGTGCCCGGGTTCCCCAACCTGTTCTGCCTGTACGGGCCCAACACCAACATCGTCATCAACGGCAGCATCATCTACTTCAGCGAGTGCGGGGTGCGTTACATCCTCGGCCTGCTGCAGATGGCGCTGGGCCAGGGGGCCAAGGCGCTCGATGTGAAGCGCGACGTGCACGACCGGTTCAACGAGTTGGTCGACGCCGAGAACAAGCGCATGGCGTGGGGCTGGAGCACGGTGAACAGCTGGTACAAGAACGCGACGGGCCGGGTGGCGCAGAACTGGCCGTTCACGCTGCTCGAGTACTGGCAGCGCACCAAGGCGCCCGACCCGGCCGACTTCGACCTGCTGCGCTGAGTCGCGCCGGCGTGCCGCGGCGGCAGACTGGTCGCCGCCCATGAACGACCCGGAGTCACCCCGCGCAGTGCTGGCCGCCTCGATGCGGTCTGCCGGCGCGTTCGACACGCCCGAGTCGTTGCCCATCGCAGCCATGCGCGACGAGTTGCTGGCCACCATCCGCGACCACCAGGTGGTGGTGGTGGCAGGTGAGACGGGTTCGGGCAAGAGCACCCAACTGCCCAAGCTGTGCCTCGAACTGGGCCGCGGGGTCGACGGCATGATCGGTCACACCCAGCCCCGCCGGGTGGCGGCGCGCACCATCGCCGAGCGGGTGGCCGAGGAATTGGGCTCGTCGGTGGGTGCGGCCGTGGGCTACACGGTGCGCTTCACCGACAAGGTGGGCCCCGGCACCCTGGTGAAGGTGATGACCGACGGCATCCTGCTGGCCGAGATCCAGCGCGACCGCATGCTGCGCCGCTACGACACCATCATCATCGACGAGGCCCACGAGCGCAGCCTGAACGTCGACTTCCTGCTCGGCTATCTGAAGCAACTGCTGCCGAAGCGGCCCGACCTGAAGGTGATCGTCACCTCCGCCACCATCGATACGGCGCGCTTCAGTGAGCACTTCGACGGTGCGCCGGTGGTGGAGGTGAGCGGCCGCAGCTACCCGGTGGAGGTGCGGTATCGACCGCTCGAGGCCGAGGGGTTCGGCGGTGGCGACGACGGTGCGGCCGACCAGGTGCAGGGCGTCTGCGATGCCGTGGAGGAACTGTGCAGCGAGGGGCCTGGCGACATCCTCGTGTTCCTGTCGGGCGAGCGCGAGATCCACGACGCCGCCGACGCGCTGCGTCGCCTCGACCTGCGCAACACGACGGTGCTGCCGCTGTATGCGCGGCTCAGTTCGGTGGAACAGCACCGCATCTTCCAGCCGCACAGCGGTCGGCGGGTGGTGCTCAGCACCAACATCGCCGAGACGTCGCTCACCGTGCCGGGCGTGCGCTACGTGGTCGACACCGGTGTGGCCCGCATCTCGCGCTACAGCCACCGGCTGAAGGTGCAGCGCCTGCCCATCGAGCCCATCTCGCAGGCATCGGCCAACCAGCGTGCGGGCCGGTGCGGCCGCGTGGCACCCGGTATCTGCATCCGCCTCTACGACGAAGCCGAGTTCGCCGAGCGGCCCGAGTTCACCGAGCCCGAGATCCTGCGCACCAACCTGGCCTCGGTCATCTTGCAGATGACGGCGCTGGGCCTGGGCGATGTGGGGGCCTTCCCGTTCGTCGAGCCACCCGATCGACGCTCGGTGCGCGACGGCTATGCGCTGCTCGACGAACTGGGCGCGCTGCAACCGGCCGAGGGCACCGACGATGCGCGTCGGCGTCTCACGCCCATCGGCAAGCAACTGGCCCGGCTGCCTGTCGACCCGCGACTCGGGCGCATGGTGCTCGAGGCCGACCGGCATGGCGGAGTTCGCGAGGTGCTGGTCATCGCCGCCGCGCTCTCGATCCAAGATCCACGCGAGTTCCCCACCGAGCACCGCCAGGCGGCCGACGAGGCGCATCGCCGCTTTGCCGTGTCGGGCAGCGACTTCCTCGCGCTGGTGAAACTGTGGGACCACTTGCGCGAACAGCAGCAGCAACTGAGCAGCAACCAGTTCCGCAAACTGTGCCGCACCGAGTACCTCAACTACCTCCGGGTGCGCGAGTGGCAAGACCTCTACAGCCAACTGCGCCAGGTGGCCGGGCAGCTCGGCGTGCGCAGCGGAACCGAGGCGGCGCACCCCGACCGCATCCACCAGGCGCTGCTGTCGGGTCTGCTCAGCCATCTCGGCGTACGCGACGGCGACAGCCGCGAGTTCCGCGGTGCCTACGGCTCGAAGTTCGTCGTCGCCCCGGGCTCGACGCTGGCGAAGAAGCCGCCGAAGTGGTTGATGGCCGCCGAACTGGTCGAGACCAACCGCCTGTGGGGTCGCATGACTGCGGCGGTGCAGCCCGAATGGGCCGAGCGCCTGGCCGGCCCGCTGGTGAAGTACTCGTACGGCGACCCCACCTGGGATGCGCGCAGTGGACGGGCGGTGGTGGTGGAACGGGCCACGCTGTTCGGCCTGCCCATCGTGACCGGCCGCACCATCGGCCTCGACCGACTCGACCGTGGCCTGGCCCGCGAGCTGTTCATCCGCCACGCGCTGGTGGAGGGCGACTGGGAGACCCGCCACCCGTTCGTCGGCGAGAACCGCGACACACTGCACGACCTGCGCACGATGGGCGACCGGGTGCGGCGTTTCGATCTCATCGACGACGAGTTGGTGTTCGCGTTCTACGACCGCCGGGTGGGCGCCGACGTGGTGTCGACCCGTCACTTCGACCGGTGGTGGAAACAGCAGCAGCGCACCCGACCCGATGCGCTGCGCATCACGGCCGAGGCGTTGTTGGGCGATGTGGCTGCCCCGGGGGTGACCGACGACTTCCCCGACAGCTGGCACTACGACGGCATCGACCTGGCCCTCACCTACCGCTACGAGCCGGGTGCGCCCGACGACGGCACCACGGTGCACGTACCGCTGACGGTGCTGAACCGGGTGGGCGACGAGGGCTTCGACTGGTCGGTGCCGGGCTTCCGCGAGGAGCTGGTCGCGGCACTCTGCCGCACGCTGCCCAAGGAACTCCGCCGGGCCATGGTGCCGGCGGCCGAGACGGTTGCTGCGGCGTGCGGTCGTATCGATCCGGCCGACGGACGCCTGGTGGTGTCGCTGGCCCGGGTGCTCACCGAGATGCTCGGCGAGCGGGTCACGGCCTCGATGTTCGACGGGGCCCGCATCCCCGACCATCTGCGCATCACGTTCTCGGTCGACGACGCGTCGGGCCGCTGCCTCGGCACCGGTAAGGACATCCATGCGCTGCGTCGTGCGCTCGAGGGCCGCATGCGCGCCGCCATTGCTGCTGCTGCACCGTTGGCCGAGCGATCGGGCATCGTCGCCTGGGACCTGGGCACCCTGCCGCGGCAGGTCGAGACGGTGGGCGACGGGCACAGCGTGTTCGGCTATCCGGCGCTGCTCGACGACGGCGACAGCGTGAGCCTGCGCATCTTCACCACGCCGGCCATGCAGACGCGGGTGATGCGCGCCGGGGTGCGCCGTCTGCTGCTGCTCGCGGTGAACGTCACCCGCAAACAGGTGGTGCAGGGCCTCACCAACGCCCAGCGGCTGGCGATCGCCCGTAGCGAGCGGGTCGAGCTCGACGAGATCGCCGACCAGTGCATCACCTCGGCCGCCGACCTGGTGGTGAGCGAGTTCGTCGAACGACACGGCGATCTGCCGTTCGACGCCGATGCGTTCGCCGAGTTGGTCGCCGACGGCCGGGCCCGGCTGGCACCCACGGCCGGCGACGCGTTGCGTGCCGCCGCCGAGGTGATCGCAG
The DNA here is from genome assembly GCA_040383925.1 of Acidimicrobiaceae bacterium. Taxonomy (GTDB): domain Bacteria; phylum Actinomycetota; class Acidimicrobiia; order Acidimicrobiales; family Ilumatobacteraceae; genus VFMC01. Next base: position 9,984 of record JBEICS010000030.1, read on the forward strand.
CAGCGAACGGGGTGGAGGCGATGCTCGATCGCATGGTCAGCCCACTGGTGGCCACCACGGTCGACGATGCC
>JBEICS010000031.1:0-9904 GCA_040383925.1 Acidimicrobiaceae bacterium
ACCGGCACCCATTGAGTTCAACTCGGTGGTGAGATTGCGTCGCTCCTGCAGCAGGCGCAACTCATCGACGGCATTGGCCTCGAGCAGTTCCTCTTCGATGCGATCGAGTCGGGTCTGGATGGTGTCGGCCGTGCGCTTGCGTCCACGCTTGGGCTTGTTGGTGCGCAGTGCCTCGAGATAGTCGCGCACCACGCGACCTTCGATGCGCCCGACCGCCATGGCTGCCTTGTGCTCTTTCGACAGTGGATTCTTGGGACCCTTTTTTGCCATAGCGATGATGTTAGGCACGACATGTACTCGTGGGCAACGCATGGTCGACCATTGTCTGCAAAACATCGCACCTGTCTCACCCGTTTCGAGGCGTCGGGCGCGCCCCGGTAGGGTCGACCGCATGGACCTCGGCTCGCTGTTCGACCTCGCCGCGCACGGGGCCGACACCTTCGTGGGTGAGGGCCCGCAGTATCCGTGGGGCGGGCTCTACGGCGGGCAGATCGTGGCGCAGGCGCTGCGTGCTGCGTCGGCCACGGTCGACGACTCGCTGTCTCCGCACTCGCTGCGGGCGTACTTCATCCGCCGTGGCGACAACACCGAACCCGTGCGGTACGAGGTCGATCGCATCCGCAACGGCCGTTCGTTCGCCACCCGCCGGGTGGTGGCCCGCCAGGCCGTGGGGGCGATCTTGAACCTCGAGGCGTCGTTCCAGGTGGCGGAGGAATCGGTCGATCTCACCACCGTGCACATGCCGGCCGACATCCCCGGCCCCGACGACCTCACCGACGATTCGTGGAGCGCTACGTTCGACCGTCGTACCGTTCCGCCGCGGTTGCTCCCGCAGGGCGACCGCACCGGGCTCGGCCGCATGGCGGTGTGGATGCGGGTGAACCGACCACTCGGCGACGACGACCTGCTGCACCGCTGCTGGCTCGCCTACCTGTCCGACGACATGCCCACCGAGACCGTGCGCCGCGCCATCGCCCTGTCGAACCTGCCCGGCTGGCCGTCGGCCACGGCATCCGACGAGGCGGCTTGGGACGGCATCGCCTACGGGGCCAGCCTCGACCACACGGTGTGGTTCCACCGTCCGCTGCGGGCCGACGCGTGGCACCTCTACGACTTCAGTTGCCACGGTTACCTCGGTGGTCGTGGCCTGTCGGCCGGGCACGTGTTCACCGCCGACGGGGTGCATGCGGCCACGGTGGCCCAAGAGGTGCTGCTGCGCCGTGCCCGACCCACGGCCTGACCCGGCTACCGTCGCCGACATGGACCTGCCCCCGCTCGATCCGGCCCGTGCCGCACTGCGCGACCACGTGCTCGCCCACAGCCTGAAGCGCGGCGACTTCACCTTGAAGTCGGGCGCGAAGAGCACCTGGTTCCTCGACACCAAGCAGACCGCCTGCCGTCCCGACGGCATGCTGCTGATGGCCGATGTGGCGCTGTCGCTCATCCCCGACGACGCCGAGGCCATCGGTGGGCTCACCATCGGCGCCGATCCGGTGGCGTACGCGGTGGCCGCCATCGCCGCCACCCGCGGTCGTTCGCTGCGCAGTTTCACCGTGCGCAAGGAGGCCAAGGACCACGGCGTCACCGGGCGTCTCGCCGGGGCGCTGCAGCCCGGCGACCGGGTGGTCATCACCGAAGACACCGTCACCCGCGGCACGTCCATCATGGAAGCCGTCGAGGTGGTGCGCGCGTTCGGCGCCCATCCGGTGCTCATCACCGTCATCGTCGACCGCGGCGGCACCTGCGGCGCGATGGCCGAGGCGGCCGGCATCCCCTTCCGACCGATGCTCACCGCACCCGATCTCGGTTTCGGTTACGGCACCTGATCGAGCAGCGCGTCGCTCACCCAGCACTCGGTGAGGTGCAGGGTGCTGCGGATGCGCACCACCCGCTTGGGTTCGTCGAGCCCGCGGCCGCACATGCTGAGCGCCGCCTTGATGCAGTCGTCGTCGGTGGGCAGCACCATCGGCATCCGGCTGCGTCGCACACCTGCGGCGCCGGCCGTGAAGCAGTTGATGTAGGTCTTGTTCCAGTCGATGCCGCGGGCCACCGACACCGGGATGAAGTCGGCGAACCCGATGCCCAGCACGTTGCCGCCCGAGATGGGCGTGATACCGAGCAGCACGATGTTGGCCACCTTCGGTCGGTCGCCGTCGGCCAGGCCGTTCACCCAGAACCGGCCGGTCACGTTCGGGTCCATCGTGGTGCCGCTGATGTCCTTGCCGCCGCGCTCGATGATGAGCACGTCGATCTCGTCGAACGGCAGCGCCGGCACGAGGGCGCGAGCATTGTCGGTGAGCTCGCGTTCGGCGTCGCCGCCCACCTCGCCGGCGGTGAGGGCACGCACGGTCACCACGTCGCCGCTGGTCGATTCGAGCGACGACACGCCGCCGAGCAATCGCCCGGTCGCGCGCAGCGCCTCGATGCCGGTGAGCAGACGGTCGCGCATCTCGGTGGGCCCGCACGCGTGGATCTGGGCGGCACCGGGCTGCTTGCCGAAGCCGACCACGGCCATCTTCGTGCAGCCGCTCTCGATGGGCCCCTTGAAGCAGGTGTGCGGCTTGATGCGGTTCACCGGCAGGATGCGGTCGGCACCCGCCGCGTGCCGGTCGAGATAGATGGGCATACCGGCCGGCGTGCGGGCCACCTCGACGGTGTCCATCGTGGCGCGGATCTCGGCGCCGAGTGCCTCCTCGGTCATGCCCAACGACTCGAGCATCGCCCGCTGCCCCTCGGCGGTGGCACCACCGTGGCTGCCCATCGCCGGTACCACGAACGGCTCGGCGCCCAGTGCGCGCAGGCCGTCGATCGTGCCGCGCAGCAGTGCCACGCGGTCGGTGAGGCCACGGCTGCCGGCACCGACGGCCACGGTCATCCCCGGCGACACCGCACCGGCGAGCACGGTCACCACCTGCTCGTGCGCCGCTGCCGCCACATCGGCGAGCGCGGCGGGCTGGGGCACGGGCAGCGTCACCCGGTGCAGGTCGGGCACGCGCAGGTCGGGATGGAACGGGAGGTGCACACCCTCCAACAGCTGCTGCCACGGGTCGTGATCGGGGGCGAGTTCACCAGCCATCACGCCCACCGTACCCTGGGCCCTCCTCCCGGTCCGTTCCCCCCAGCGCGATGAGCAACCTGCGCAGTAGGTGCGCACCTTGCTCATCGCAGGGCGGGCGGCGTCAGTCGCGATGAGCAACCTGCGCAGTAGGTGCGCACCTTGCTCATCGCGGGGTGGTGGGGTGGGGCGTCAGTGGCCGGTGGCGGCGAGGTCGGCGCCGAGGTGGCCGTCGACGATGGTGACCGTGCGGTCGGCGTAGTGCGTCATGCGCGTGTCGTGGGTGACGATGACCGCCGCGGTACCGCGGCTGCGCATCTCGTGCTGGATGAGATCCATCACCTGCGCGCCGATGGTGGTGTCGAGTGCCGACGTCGGTTCGTCGAACAGCACCAGCGCCGGGCTGTTGAACAGCGCCCGGCCGATGGCCACGCGCTGTCGCTCGCCGCCGCTCAACTGGCCAGGCAGGTTGCCGGTGCGGTGTGCCAGGCCCAGTTCGCCCAGGAGTTCGGCGGCGCGGGTGCGTGCGGCCTTGCGGCTCATGGTGGCCTTGCTGCCGGCCATCTCGTTCACCACCAGCAGGTTCTCCTCGGCCGTCAGGAACGGCACCAGGTTCACGCTCTGGAACACGAACCCCACCTTCGTGCGGCGGAACTCGGTGAGCTCCTTGGGTGAGTGGTTGCTGATGTCGACACCACCCACCACCACCGTGCCCGAGGTGGGCGCCAGCAGACCACCGGCAATGGACAGCAGCGTGGTCTTGCCCGACCCCGAGGGGCCCAGCAACGCGACGATCTCACCCTGCGCCACGGTGAGGTCGGCGTGGTCGACGGCGACGATCTCGGCGTCGCCGCTGGTGTACACCTTGCGCACGGCGTGCATCTCGAGGGCGGCACCGGTGGATGCGGGCGCAGCAGTGGTGGGTTCAGTCATGAGGCACTCCCGATGGCCGAGGCCGGGTCGATGCGGGTGACGCGACGCAGCGAGATGGCACTGCCGAGGACGGCAGCCACGACGAGCGCGACGAAGGTGAACAAGAAGCGGCCGACGGTGAGCTGCAGCGGCACGTTGGCAGGGAGGGCCGCGCCGGCGGCCAGCGCCAACACGGATCCGGCGATGAAGGCGATGACCGCCACCACCACTGCCTGCACCACCACACCGGCGAACAGGCGGCGGGTGGAGGCACCGATGGCCTTCAGCACGCCGTACAGCGCAGTGCGCTCGAGGGTGAGCAGCGAGAAGAACAGGCCCACCACCGCCAGCACCACCAGCAGGGTGGAGTAGATGATGGCGTTGAACGTGCTCTCCTGCTCGGTCACCCCGGGCAGCGCGTAGACCGCCTCGTCCCTGGTGAGGGTGGAGGTGGCGCCACCCGTGGCGGCGTCGATGGCGGCGGCCAGGTCGCCGCTGCCGCGCACGGCGAGCACCTGCACCACATCGTCGGTGACGAACGAGTCGGGTCGGTTGGCGTTCTGCGTCGAGCGCCACGTGGGCAGGTCGACCCAGAGGCCGCTCTGCTGCAAGAAGTTGGTGTCGGTGACGAAGCCGGCCACCTCGATGGGGCTGCGGGCCGGGCCCACCAGCAATGTGTCGCCCGTGCGCACGCCCAGGTCGCGCAGGCTGTCGTCGGCCCAGGCCGAGCCGGGCGCCGCAGGCTCGGGCACCCCCACGGCGGGCTGTTCGTAACCGATGACCGCCACGTTCACGATGTCGCCGCCATCGGCTGGGTCGGCTCCCAGCAGCAGCACCCCCACACCACCCACGGTGTCGACCCCGTCGACCGACTCGACCGTGGCTCGCAGTGTGTCGTCGATGCGGCTGCGCAGGAACGAGTCGCGGGCGTTCGACGAGTACACGATCACGTCGGCGGGCTGGGCCCGGATGGCGCCCGTCGAGCCGAGGAACAGCCCGTCGAGCAGACCGCCCAGCAGCAACAGCAGCACCGTGAGGAACGTGAGCACGATGGTGGCCACGGTGAACCGGCTCGGTCGCCGGCGGAGTTCGCGCAGTGCCAGGCCCATCAGACCTGCACCCCCGCACCGGTGGTGGCGGCGATCGGGTCGATGCGCAGCACACGCCGCACGGCGGCCACCGAGGTGAGCAGCGCGAGCGCCAGCACGACGCCAACCGTGGTGAGTACCGGGCCGGCCTGCACGGTGACGCCGAGTGAGTTGGTGGCCCCCGAGGTGAGCCAGAACAGCAGGGTGGCGATGACGCCGCCGGCCAGCACGACGGCGACCACCTGGACGAGCAGCGCTCGCACGAGCGGGCCTGCGGGCGAACCGATGGCCCGCAGCAGGGTGAGGGCACCCGCTTTCTGGAAGGTGACGATGAGGAAGAACAGGCCGGTCACCAGCGGCACGACGAGGTAGAAGAGCAGCAGGATGACCGAGAAGCTCGACCGCACGGCCGACACGCCCGGCGACTCGTCGACCGCGGCCTGACGGGTGAGTGCCTCGGTGTCCGGTACCGCCGCGGTGATGGCGTCGGCCACCTGGCCCGCCGATGCGCCGTCGGCCACCCGCACCGCCACCACCGATGCCAGCACCGTGGGCGCATCGGGGTTCACCGTCTGCTTTGCGGCGACGAACGAGTCGAAGTCGGTGAACAGCGTGGGCGCCACCGAGTAGTTGATCTCGCGTGCCAGGCCCACCACGGTGAACGACACCGGTTCGACGCCGGGTGCCGGCACCACTTCGACCACGTCGCCGAGGTCGAAGCCGTCGGCGGCGTTGCGGCTGCTGGCCACCGCCTCGAACGGTGCGCTCGGCAATCGCCCGGACGTCACCGTGGTGGGTTCGCCGGGCCCGTCGAGCACGTAGCCGAACACGGCGGCATCCTGCTCGTCGCCACCGGCGCGCACGGTGAAGGTGTCCTGGCCGAGCGGTGCCGCCGTTGCCACACCTTCCACGCCGGCGACGGCGTCGAGTTGCTCGGGGAAGATGATCGAGCCCTCGAGGTTCTTGCGGGCCTGATCGTTGAACACCAGCACATCGGCCGACTGGTGCTTCACCGCACCGATGAACTGCTCGACCAGGCCGCCCAGCAGCGCCTGCTGGAACAAGATGAGATAGACGAGCAGGCCCACGGCGCCCGCCAGGAGGCCGAACCGCGTCTTGGCGCGGCGCATCTCCGAGAGGGCGAGGAACACGGCGTCAGCGTCACACGCCGGGTGTGCCGGGTGCCAGTCGGGCCCCGTACGCCTCGACGATGGGGGCCAGCTCCCGTGGTGCAGCGCCGTGCAGGATCACGCCGTCGGCGCCCAGTTCCATCTGCCGGGCCACCGCTGCTGCGCACTGCTCGGGGGTGCCGTAGCCGGCCGGGGCGAGCCACTCGTCGGGAATGAGGGTGGCCACGTGCTCGAGTTGCTCGGTGGTGGCCTTGCCGTCGAGCGCACCGCGGAACGACGACACGAACGGGTCGGCGCGGAAGGCGGCCAGTGCGGCGGGGTCCCAGTTGTTGGTGCGTACCATCAGATCGCCGTAGGCCTGCAGGTACGTGGCCAGGCGCCCGACGGTCTTCTTCAGGCGCACATCGTGGGGCAGCCAGTCGCCGATGGTGGCGTAGCAGCTCCACACCTTCACCGCGTCGGGGTCGCGGCCGGCCCGCTCGGCCGCCTGCTTCACGGTGGCGACGCAGCGCTGCAGGGTCTCGTCGGTGAAGAAGGTGTGCAGCAGCACCTCGTCGAAGCACCGACCCGCCAACTCCAGGCTGTGCGGGCCAAAGGCACTGAGCAGCAGCGGGATGTCTTCGCGGAACTCGGGGTCGAGGGCCAGCACCGGCCATTTCCCCGCGGGCCCGTCGTGGCCCATCACCACCTCACCGTGCCACAACCGGCGCATCAACCCGGCGAAGTCCTCCATCTGCGCGGTGGTGATGCGCGGCAGGCCGAAGGCGTCGAACATGCGGTCCATGCCGCGGCCGAGGCCGAGCACGAAACGACCACCGGTGAGGCGGTGCATCGTGGTGGCATAGCTCGCTGTGACGACCGGGTGGCGGGTGTTGTGGTTGGTCACGCCGGTGGCGATGCGCATGTCGGTGGTGACGGCCCCGGCCACACCGCTGATCGTGGCGATCTCCTTGATGTTGAACCGTTCGCTCAGGAACACGGTTCCGAGGCCGAGGGCCTCGCCGTCGCGGCATTCGTCGATGAGGTCGGCGGGCGACTTCGGGGCACCGGCCAAGCCGTAGAACCCGAGTTCGGGGAATCTGGTGCCCATGTGGTCCTCCTGTGCGCCGAGCGGCCGGCCACGACCCTAGGTCGACCCGGGCATCGGGTGGGGTGTCGGGTGGGGTGTCGGGTGGGGTGTCGGCTGGTGTTTTGGGGCGGGTGACGACGGCCGGGCATGCTGGGGACGTGCGTGATGTGCGGGGCGCGGTCGTTGTGGTGGTGGGCGCGTCCGGAGGCCTCGGGTCGGCCATCGCCGCCGAGTTGAGCGCTCGTGGTGCGCTGGTGATCGGTGCCGGGCGCAGTGGGCCCGACCTCCACCTCGACATCCGCGACAGCCATGCCGGCGATGCCGTGGTGCGCGTCGCACTCGGTACCCATGGCCGGCTCGACGGGGTGGTGGTGGCCTCGGGCGTGGTGGCGTTCGGCGACCTGGCCGCCACGGAGCCGGTGGTGGTGGAGGAGTTGTTCCTCGTGAACGCCCTCGGTCCGCTGTGGCTCGCGCAGCGGGTGTTGGCTCCCCTGGCAGAGTCGAAGGGGTTCTTCGCCGCCATCACCGGGGTGGTCGCTGAACAGCCGTTCCCGGGCCTGGTGGCGTACGGGGCGTCGAAGGCCGCCCTGTCGAACGGTCTGGCCGGCCTGCGCCGCGAGGTGCGCCGCCAAGGCGTTCAGGTGCTCGACGCCCGCCCACCACACACCGAGACCGGCTTGGCCACGCGGCCGTTGGCGGGTACGGCGCCGCGGATGCCGCAGGGCCTCGACCCGCATCACGTGGCGCGGCGGGTGGTCGACGCCATCGAGGCGGGCGACGACGAACTGTCGGCCGCTTCGTTCGCCTGAATTCGCTCGGACGGTACCTGTCCCGGTCGATACCGTCGTGCCCATGAGCGACATCACACTGCGGCCGATGGTCGATGCCGACTTCGACGTGGTCGTCGCGTTGCACCAGCGTGCCGATGCGCACGACGGCCGACCGGTGGTGACCACGCTCGAGGAGATGCGTGAGGAGCTCGACGACGAGCACGTGGTGCTGGCCACCGATGTGCGGCTGGCCCTGCTCGATGGCGAGTTGGTGGGGTACCTGTACACCTACTACCTGCCGTCCGATGTGGCGCTCGAGCGGTGCTATCTGTTCGGCAGGGTCGACCCGGCGCACCGCGGCCGCGGGGTGGGCCGCGCGCTGTTGGCGTGGGGCATCGAACGAGCCACCGAGCAGTTGCTGTCGTCCCCCTCAGCGCTGCCGAAGGTCATCCGTGGCGACGCGCCTGCCGAACTCGTCGACAACCATCGGCTGTTCGGGCGAATGGGGTTCGCGCCCGTGCGGTGGTTCGAAGAACTGCTCCGGCCACTCACCGACCTGCCCGCCCGGCCCACCGTCGACGGGGTGCGCATCGTCGCCTGGCCCGACGACCGCGACGAAGAGATCCGCACCGTGAAGAACATCGCCTTCGCCGACCATTGGGGTGCCACTCCGACGAACGAGCACCACTGGCAGCAGATGGTGCACGGGTACGGCGGTCGCCCCGACTTGAGCATGGTGGCGCTCGATGCGACTGGCGCGGTGGTAGCGCACTGCCTGTGCAAGCGATACCCGGCCGACGACGAACTGCTCGGCCGGCGCGACGGCTGGATCGACAATCTCGGCACCCTGCCCGAGTGGCGGGGCCGAGGCATCGCCTCGGCGCTCGTCATCGAAGCACTCCACCGCTTCGCTGCCGACGGACTCACCCACGCCTCGATCGGTGTCGACGCCGACAGTCCCACCGGGGCAGCACGGCTGTATCGCAGCCTCGGGTTCGTACCCAACCTGCAGTCGATCACCCACGAGATCGTGATCGACCCCATCACGCCGGGTTGACAGCGGTCACGCCGGGTTGACAGCGGTCACACGGGTTGACAGCGTCACACGGGTTGACAACGGTGATAACGGCGTTATAATACCCTCATGATCTTCACCGCCACCCCCCTCGACGCCATCGGCAGCACGGTTGCCGACACTCGACGTGCCTACATCATGGGCCGCACCCGTCCGCGTGAGTGGCGTGTCGCCACACTGCGCCGTCTGCGCGAACTCGTCGTGGCGCACGAGGACCGGTTGCTGGAGGCGTTGGCCGCCGACTTCGGCAAGCCGCGCTTCGAGGCGTGGGGTACCGAGATCGGCTTCGTGCTCAGCGACATCGACCACACCCTCGCCCACCTCGACAACTGGATGGCACCCGAGAAGGTCATGACGCCGGTGGCGTTCAAGCCGGGCCGCTCGATGATCGTGCCCGAGCCCGTCGGTGTGGTGTGCGTCATCGCCCCGTGGAACTATCCGGTGCAGTTGCTCGTCCTGCCCATGGTGGCTGCCATCGCCGCCGGCAACGCCACGGTGGGCAAGCCCAGCGAACTCGCCCCGGCCGCCAGCGACGCGCTGCAGGCGCTGTTCGCCGATCTCGGCGACCCGGCGGTGCAGGTGGTGCTCGGCGGTGTGGCCGAGACCACCGAGCTGCTCGCCCAGCGCTTCGACCACATCGTCTACACGGGCAACTCGCGGGTGGCGCGCATCGTGATGCGTGCTGCAGCCGAGCACCTCACCCCGGTCACCCTCGAGCTGGGTGGCAAGAGCCCGGCCATCGTCAGCCGTCACGCCAACATCGATGTGGCGGCGCGCCGCATCGCGTGGGGCAAGTACGTGAACG
>JBEICS010000032.1:0-9808 GCA_040383925.1 Acidimicrobiaceae bacterium
GCATCGGTGTCGATCATGTCGTCTCCCATCATGAGCGGACGCACGGTGCGCCCACTCATCACTGTGGGCCGACCAGCCCGAGGCGGCACCACACGAAACGGGTGATCGGCCCCGATGTCCGACCGATTCGGGACGGTGCGTCAGTCGCCGCCGACAGTGACCGTGAGCAGATCGACGCCCACCGAGATGCGCCCCGTATAGCCCCCCGCACGCAGGTCGTCCTCGAACGCCTGCACCTGCCGGGGCGTGGCGGGCTGCGGGATGAGATGGGTGAGCACCACGTGCGGCACCCCTGCCCGTTCGGCCATGGCACCGAGCGGCACGGTGTCGGCGTGGTAGTCGAAGATCGTGGAGAGCACCGTGCCGGCCACAGCGGCCGACATCGGCGTGGCCCGGCAGGCCTCGTGCACCAGCACGTCGGCCCCGCGGCTGAGTTCCTCCACCTCGGCGCACACCCGGGTGTCGCCGCTGATCACCACGGCACCGTCGGGCGTGTCGACCCGGTAGGCAACGGCCTCGGGCACCGGTTCGTGGCGTACCGGCATGGCCGTGACCGTCACGCTGCCGTCGGCGCTGGTCCACACGACGGTCGGGCCACTGGGCACGGCGAACGCGTGCAGGTCGACCTCGACCGGCCCGGCACCCACGTGCTCGCGGCGCACCGCGATGTCGTCGTCGTACGGTTCGAGCATCCGGCGCACGAATCGAGCCGCCACCCCCTCGACTGCGAACACCGCGAGCGGCCCGGAGGGGTGCATCGGCTGTTCGACCCAGCGGGTCATGGCCAGGTCGGCCAGGTCGACCAGGTGGTCGCTGTGGACGTGGGTGATGAACACCGCAGTGAGCGCATGCGGCCGCACCCCGGCCTCGGCGAGGCGCAGCGTGGTGGCTCGGCCGGCGTCGAACTGCAGGGCGATGTCGTCGTGACGCACCAGGGTGCCCGCCCCGGCTCGACCGGGAGCGACGTGGGGCACTCCGGTGCCGGTGAGTGTGACGGTGGTGGTCATGAGCGGATCTTCGCGTCCATCGTGTCGTGGTAGTGGGCGATCTTGCATTCGCGCTCGGACAGCACGTTGCGCGTGTAGCCGCTGCTCTGCTTGGTGCGGGCGAGTTGGGCGTAGATCGACAGGTCTTCGCCCACCACCCGCTGCAGGCCGTCCCACAGGCGCAGGGTGCGCTCGTGGTAGTCGGCGTACTCGGGGTCGGCCATGTCGCCGCGGTACAGGATCTCCCAGCAGCGGAACCGGGTGCGGTCGACGCCCACGGGCACCGGGTTGAACACCTGGATGTGTTCGGGGTTGCAGTTGAACACCGTGTTGGGGAACACCACGTAGTGGCAGATGGCGTAACGGTGGTGGTCGGGATCGGCCACCAGGTCGTCGAGGTGCTGCGGCTTGGGCACGAAGCACATCGAGTTGTCGCCCACGATGAAGAAGCTGGTGCCCCGCACCGACTTGGTGAACGCCGGCGGCACATGGTGCAACTCGGTGACGTGGTACACCTCGTTGAAGCCGTCGACGATGGCCTTGTAGCTGACGGGCACGTCGAACTCGAGCACCTCGTGCAGCACCATGCCGTCCATCCGGTAGCGCCCGAGGTCGGCCATGATCTCGGGTCCGAGACCGTCGGCCAGGGGCGGTGCCGCCTCGGGGCCGAGCAGGTTGATCCAGATCCACCCACCCCAGGTGTCGACGGCCACGGAGGGGGCACGCAGCCCGTCGAGGTGCGCCGGGTCGAAGTCGTCGCGTTCGGGCACACCCACCAGCACGCCGGCGGTGTCGTACACCCAGCCGTGGTACGGGCAGGTGAAGCGGCGGGCGCCGCAGCCCTGCAACGGCCCGACGAGGGCCGGGCCGCGGTGCTGGCACACGTTGTGGAACGCTGCCAGCGAGCCGTCGGGCTGACGGGCCACCACCACGGTCTCACCATGGCCCTCGTAGGTGATCCAGTCGCCCGGCTCGGGCACCTGCTCGACGCGGCCCGCGAGCAGCCAGTGCCGGGCCAGCACCCGCTCGCGTTCGAGTTCGTAGCGCACCGGGTCGGCGTACACGTCGGCCGGCATGGTGCTGGGGCCGTGGTCGGGCAACTGGCGCACCCCCGGACCCAACCGCACCGGCACATCGCCCCTCGTCGGTTCGTGGATCATCGCACCCCCCAGTACGTCGCCCTCACCCGGAGGCTTCGGTGCATTGTGCCATCCGCAGCAGCGATACGGTCACCTCAGCCATGGACCTCGAGCGCCTCACCTTCCTCGACCCCGATGTGTCCGACTGCCCGTACGCGGCCTACGACGCGCTGCGCGAGCAGGCCCCGGTGTACCGCGACCCGGTCAGCCGCATGTACGTGATCACCCGGTACGACGATGTGCGCACCGTGCTGCTCGACACGGAACGGTTCACCAGCGCCCGTCACCGCGGCCGCGTCGACCCGCGTTCGGCCATGTTGAAGCAGCTCTACGCCGACAAGGGCTGGGTGCCGGCCGCAACCCTGGCCAGCCGCGACGACCCCGAGCACCGCGAGATGCGCGGCCTGTTCAACCATGCGTTCCGACCGGCGAAGATCAAAGAGCTCGACCCGTTCATCGAGCAGCTCGCCCACCGGCTGATCGACGGCTTCATCGCGGAGGGGCGCTGCGACTGGGTGCGGGCGTTCGCCATTCCGCTGCCACTCATCGTCATCGGCCGCCAGATGGGTGCGCCGGAGGACGACATCTGGCAGATCAAGGCGTGGACCGACGCCTGGGTGCAGCGCCTCGGGATGATGCAGACCGAGGAAGAGGCGATCTGGTCGACCGAGATGGAGATCGCCGCCCAGCACTACTTCCAGCCCATCTTCGAGCGGCTGCGCCGAGAGCCCGACGACACGCTGCTGTCGGATCTGGTGAACACGGTCATCCCCGAGTGGGGCCGCACCCTCACCGACGAGGAGTTGCACGCCGAGATGATGGCCGACACGTTCGTGGGCGGCAGCGAGACCACCACCAACGCGCTGGCCGAGGGCGTGCGCCTGCTCGTCGCCAATCCGCACGTGTGGGCCCAGGTACAGGCCGACCCCGACGAGTACGTGCCGAAACTGGCCGAGGAGGTGCTGCGTCTGGAGGGGCCGGTGCAGGGCCTGTTCCGCACCGCCGCCGTCGATGTGGAGATGCACGGGGTCACCATTCCCGCCGGGTCGGTCATCAACGTGCGCTACGCGGCTGCCAACCGCGATGCCGAACAGTTCGACTGCCCGGCCGAGATGGACCTCGACCGCGACAACCTGCGTTCGCACCTCGCGTTCGGGTTCGGCACCCACCACTGCCTGGGCGCCCCGCTTGCCCGTCGCGAGCTGGCCATCGGGTTCAGGGCACTCGTCGACCGGGTCGACGAGATGTGGTTCGTCGACGACGCCAACGACTTCCGCCACCATCCCAACTTCTGCCTGCGCGCCCTGCGCGAACTGCACATCGGCTTGCGGCCGAAGGCCTGACCGTGGACCCTGTCCTGGTGGCGCGGCTGCGTGCCGAGATGCACGCCGAGTTCGCCCGCACCGCACCGCCACCCGGGTTCCCGCGGTTCCCCGACATCCCGATGGGCCGCTACACCGACGCTGCGTTCTACGACCTCGAACGCCGCCACCTGTGGCCGCACGCGTGGGTACTGGCCGGCCGGGCCGACGACCTGGCGAACCCAGGCGATTACCGCACGTTCGACGGCCTCGACGCCCCGGTGCTGCTGGTGCGGGGCGCCGACGGCGTGCTGCGCGCGTTCTACAACACCTGCCAGCACCGCGGCGCTCCGGTGGTGCGCGACCAGTGCGGCACGGCGCGCACGCTGCGCTGCCAGTACCACTCGTGGACCTACGACATCACCGATGGGTCGCTGCTGCACGTGCCCGACCGCCGCGACTTCGTCGACCTCGACACGTCGCTGCGCTGCCTACCCACGCTGCGCTGCGACACCTGGGACGGCTGGGTGTTCGTGAACCAGTCGCACGACGCGCCGTCGCTGGCCGACTGGCTGGCCCCGATCCCGTCCCAGCTCGTCGGCCTGCAGGGCTCGACGCTGCGCACCGTCGCCCGACGCAGCACGGTGGTGGCGTGCAACTGGAAGATCACCGCCGAGGCGTTCCTCGAGGTGTACCACTTCCGCCACATCCACCAGCGCAACGGGGTGACCAGCCTCGACAACCGTGGCGCCACGATGGGCCTGCTGCCCAACGGCGCCTCGCGCATGGTCACCCCGTTCTCGTCGGCCGCCTGCACGGCGATGGGCATGGCCGCGTGGGACGCGTGGCCATCGACGTTCGACGCGATGGTGCGCGGCACCAGCACCGCCTACTCGGTGTTCCCCAACCTCATCACGCCCATTGCGATGAACGGCTTCCCCTTCATCACCTTCTGGCCGCTCGACCGGCGCACCACCCGCATCGAGTGGACCCACTACGCCGCGGTGGGCGACGACTTCGACATCGACGACCCACCGCCCGAGTGGAAGGCCCGACTGGCGCGCTTCGACGAGATCATGGACGAGGACTTCGCCAACATGGCGCCGATGCAGCGCTCGGTCGAGTCGCCCGCCCTGCGCGGTGTGCCGCTGAACTACCAGGAGCGCCGCATCTGGCACTTCCACGAACAACTCGACCGGATGATCGGTGTCGACCGCATCCCTGCGGAACTCCGGGTACAGCCCCTGCTCAGCGGCTATGTGGGCGACTGACCCGCGATCAGCGGTCGCCGCGCACCACGCCGGGGTTGCCCTCGCGCCACATCGGCACCAGGCGGCGGCGGGTGATGCGCCAGCCGCCCGCCGTGCGCACGAGGTCGTCCTCGTAGCGGCCGGCGACGATGAAGTTCGGCCCCTCCGCTGCCGCCCGGCGCACGTGCTGGGCGTGGAAGTAGCAGCGACTCGTCGCCGTGTCGCCGTCGACCCGCACCTGGTGGTTGGTCACCATGTGCTGGCTGGTGTCGAGCGGGGTGAGCACCCCCGACACGATGTCCACGATGGCGTCGATGCCCGTCACCTCGGGGAAGCCCAGTTCGGCACGGGCGTCGGGCAGGAACACCCGGTGCAGCGCCGGCCAGTCGTGCTCGTCGAGCGCCCAGCAGTAGGCGATGGTGAGATCGACGATCGCGGTGCGGTCATCGTTGCTGCTATCGCGAGTATCGGTGCGGGTGTCGTTCCCGGTCATGCGCCGACCGTACCCGAGGTGCAGCCGTGTTGAACCACCTCGGCCCGCCGGTGCAGATCGCCTATGCCGTCGCCGATGTGCACGCCGCCGCCGAGCGGTTCGCCGCCACCACCGGCGCCGGCCCGTTCTTCGTGGTCGAGCACATCGGCGTCACCTCGGCTCGCGTCAACGGCGAGCCAGGGGTGTTCGACCACTCGTCGGCGTACGGCCAGTGGGGCGCACTGATGGTGGAACTGGTGCACGAACACTCGGCCCCGGTGGTGCCGCCCGACGGCCGGGTGCACCACCTCGCCTTCCTGGTGCCCGATCTCACCGCGGCTGTGGCCGACTGCGCCGACCGCGGTTGGCCCGAGGTGCTGTGGGCCAACACCACCGCCGGTCAGTCGTTCGCCTTCTGCGACGCCCGCGCCGAACGCGGCCACCTCGTCGAACTGTACGAACCCACCGAACGCCTGCGCGGCTTCTACGCGATGGTGGCCGCTGCAGCCGACGGATGGGACGGCAGCCGCCCCGTGCGCCCCATCAGCGCGCGATGAGCAGCAGCACCGGCAGCGCGGTGCTGACGGCCGCCGCTGCCAGCAGTCCGGTCTGCGACACCCGACCACTGCGATGCGAGCCCAGCACCTTGGGCGACCGGGCGAGCCACCACACCAGCGCGATGAGCGGTGGTGCCGCGAGTCCGTTCAAGATGGCCGCCAGGTAGAGCGCCTTCACCGCATCGACACCCACCAGGTTCATCACCAGACCCGCCGCCATCGAGCCGACGATGACCAGGTAGAACGCCCGCGCCTGACCGAGCTTCAGCCCCAGGCCCTCGCGCCAGCCGAACGCTTCGCTGACCGCGTAGGCGGTCGAGCCGGCCAGCACCGGTACCGCCAGCAGCCCCACACCCACGATGCCGAGTGTGAACAGCAGCCCGGCGAAGTCGCCGGCGAGAGGCCGCAACGCCTCGGCCGCCTGATCGGCTGTGGTGATGGTGACCGGCCCATCGGCGCCGATGGTGGCCGCCGAGGTGGTCATGATGGCGAACATCGCCGCCACCCCCGACGCCATTCCGGCGAACACGTCGCCCCGCATCGACGCGATGTGCCTTGGCGTGGGCGCCGGCACACCGCCGTGCTCGGTGATCTCCTCCACCTCCTCGCCCGCCTGCCAGAAGAACAGATACGGCGACACGGTGGTGCCGAAGATGGCGATGATCGCCGCGATCTGCGTACGGGTGAGATCGAACCGGGGCACGAACGTGGCCCGGGCCACATCGCCCCAGGGCACGTCGACCACGAACAGCACCACGAAGTAGGCCAGCAACGACAGGCACAGCCACCGCAGCGCACGCGAGTAGGTGCGGTACGGCACCACCACCTCCAGCACCGCCATCAGCACCGTGAACCCCACCACCAGCACCAGGGTGGGCACGGGCACGATCAGCCGCGTGGCGGCCGCCATCGCGCCGATGTCGGCACCGATGTTGAACGTGTTGGCCAGCGTGACCAACCCCACTGCGCCCAGCAGCACCCACCGCTTGCAGTGCTGCTTGATGAGTGCCGCCAGGCCTTTCCCGGTGACGAGGCCCAGCCGGGCCGTGGCCTCCTGCACTGCCGATGCCAGCGGCAGGGCGAGCACAGCAGTCCACAACAACCCGAACCCCTGCGCGGCCCCGACCTGCGAGTAGGTGCCGATGCCGGACGGGTCGTCGTCGGCCGCGCCGGTGACGAGCCCGGGTCCGAGTCGCCGGAAGTAGCCCCGGCCGCGCAGCGTGGCGCGCCGATGGTGGTGTTCGCGCCGGGGCGTGGGCACGCTCAGAGGATCGAGTCGTCGACCCAGCTGCCGTGGAAGCCGAAGGGCACACGACGCGGCAGGTGGATGGTGGCCACCGGTGGCGCCGACGGAGAACGCCCGTCGAGGATGACGAGGTTCGAGGTGTCGGTACTGCGGTCGTAGACCAGACCGATGGCCCAACCCTCGTCCTCGGCGGCGGCATCGTTGGCAGGCACGAACACGAACTCACCCGGATAGCCGTTCGCTCCGAAGTCGTGCGTCTCGGAGGTGCCGGCCTCGACGTCGTACTTCACGAGCACGCCCGGCTCGCCGAAGTCGCCCGCAACAGCGCGCGGTGCAGCCACCCAGCCGTAGCGGTGCTTCAGGCCCACCAGCCGCTCGTCGACGCGCGGGAACGCGTGGGCGCGGTCGTCGAGCTGGGTCTCGGTGACGGCGCCGGTGTCGAGGTCGAACGTCCAGCGGTACAGGTAGCACGGCTCGAAGTCGTCCATCGAGGTGCGCCACATCGAGGCGTGGCGGCCCACGTCGCACACCACCGTGTTGCCCTCTACATAGGCGTTCATCGGGTGGAACACGTAGCAGGGGTCGATCTCGAACCACTTCGTCTCGGTATCGCGGCCCATGCGCGGCACGATGCCGATGCGCGCCCCGTAGTTGTCGTCCCACTTCAGCGGCACACCCGACGCCATGTTGTCGAGGTCGAACACCACGGGCAGGTCCATGAAGATGGCGTGGTCGCGGGTGATCATGAAGTCGTGCATCATCGTGCCCTTGGGCACGGCAATGGGTTCGGTGTGCACCAACGCACCCGACGCATCGAGCACGTGGTAGGTGAGGTACGGCGGCAGCGGCGAGTAGCCGAAGAAGTGCATCTCGCCGGTCTCGCCACAGATCTTGGGGTGGGCCGTGAAGGCAGTGGTGAGCTTGCCGCCGAAGTCGTCGCAGCCGAGTGTCTCGAGTTCGGGCGACAGCTCGTACGGGAAGTGGCCCTCCTCGAGCGCCCAGATGCGCCCGGCGTGGCCCATCACGTGCGTGTTGGCCGCGCTGGCGGTGGGGTCGAACATCGACTCGGGGTCGGTGGCCTCGAGGCCCTTGGCCAACTTGGTGGTGCGCACGTAGCGGTTGCGGTACCACTCGGCCTTGCCGTTGGTGATGCGGATGCCGTGCACCATGCCGTCGCCGAAGAACCAGTGGGCGGCGGTACCGCTCTGCGGGTTCGAGCCGTTGCGCAGGTAGCGGCCCGACAGTTCCTTGGGGATGCTGCCGGTGACGCGGAGATCGGTGAGGGTGACCTCGTCGAACACCGGGGCGTAGTTGCCCTTCAGGTGGAACGGCAGCGGTGCGGGAGCATCGTCGAGTGCGGTCATGGTGATTCCCCTTCCTGGTTTCAGGTCGTGTGCGGCCACCACGCAGCGATCTGCGCGGCGAAACGGCGGGCGTACTTCTGGGTGAGTTCGTCGGCATCGGCCGGCATCGACTGCGACGCCGTGCGCGGCAGCGGGCTGGCGCCCTCGATCGGGTCGACCCATTCGAGCCGGATGGATTCGAGCACCGCGCCGAGGTCGGGCGACGCCGACTCGTGATGCGGGCTGGTCTGGTGGCCGATGAAGGTGACGAAGTCGTCGAACGCAAGCAGCGTGTAGTACGTGCGTGGCTCGGCGCCGCGCCAGTACTCGTAGCGACGCACCCCGGTCTCGGTGTCGTGGGTGGCGGTGTAGAGCGAGCGCGCGATGGTCTCGAAGCGCTGCTCTTCCCCGGCTCTCACCGTGATGTGCGCGAGGATCGTCGCCATGGGCGAACTGTAGCCCTGTTCACGCACCCTGCCCGACCCGATGTGCACCGAGTGCTCCGGCACTCGCCGACGTGAGCGCAGGCGCGCAGTAGCCTCGCCGGCCGGGAGGCCCACATGAGCGACATCGACCTGTTCGACCCGGCGACGCAGGAGGACTGGTTCCCGACGTACCGGCGCCTGCGCGACGAGCAGCCGGTGTACCGCATGCCGGGCACCAACATCCACGTCGTCACCCGCTACGACGACGTGCTGTACGTGCTGCGTCACCAGGACCTGTTCCCCACCGGCTCGGGCAGCACCCGCACCGCCGCTGCCCGCGAGGTGTACGAGACGAAGGGCTGGGCCCGCATCACCCCGCTCAGCACCAACCCGCCCGAGCACCGCAACTACCGCGAACTCGTCGACGGCTTCTTCGACACGAAAGGCTCGCTGCACTGGCAGCCGATCATCGAGGCCACCATCGCCGACCTGCTCGACGAGATGGCCGCGGCCGGCTCGGCCGACTACGTCGAGGCGTTCGCCCTGCCTCTGCCCGTGCGCGTCATCACCCGCGTGCTCGGCTTCCCGGCCGCCGACATCCCACGCCTGAAGGCGTGGTCGAGCGCCTGGGTGCTGCCGTTCTCGGGCCCGCTCACCCCCGATCAGGAGGTGTGGGTGGCCGAGCAGGTGGTCGAGTTCCAGCACTACATCCACCACCACATCGAGGCCAAGCGGGCCGAACCGGGCGACGACGTGCTGAGCGCGCTGGTCGATGCGCAGTTCGCCGGCGAGCGCCCGCTCAGCGATCACGAGATCATCACGATCATCGACCACCTCTACATCGGCGGCAACGAGACCACCACCTTCGCCCTCACCAGCGCGCTGTGGCTGCTGCTGCGCGAGCCCGGCCTCTACGAGCGGGTGCGCGCCGACCGCAGCCTTGTGGAACCGTTCATCGAAGAGGCGCTGCGCATGGAGTCGCCCACCCAGGGCCTGTACCGCGCCGTCGCCGTCGACACCGAGATCGGCGGGGTGCCGGTGCCCGCAGGGGCCACGCTGCACATCCGCTACGGCGCGGCGAACCGCGAC
>JBEICS010000033.1:0-9789 GCA_040383925.1 Acidimicrobiaceae bacterium
ACGTCGTTGGCCACCACGCCCAGCGCCAACAGGAACAGGGTGTCGGTACCCACCGAGGTGGTGGAGCCTGCGGGATTGAGCAGCGTGATGTTCGAGAACGACAGGATGAGAGCAGCGAAGGCGCCCGTGAACCCGATCCACACCACGCCGAGGGTGGTGACCGCCATGTTCGGCAGCGGGCTCGACTCGAGGCTCGGCGCCGCAATGAAGGTGAGGCACCCGGCGGTGAAGGCCAGCAGCAGCACCAGCGGCAACGCCTGCTCGCCCGCCCAGTAGGCCGCCAGCGGGAATGCGGCCGCAGCGACGACGCCTGCGACCGTGGCCGGGCGGTAGCCCTTCTCACTGACCTTGTCGAAGAACTCGACAGCGGCGAGACCGATGATGAGCACGACCACGATCATCACGGCCCATGGGCCGACGAGCAGCGTGCCGATGAATGCGGCCACCAGCAGCAGACCGACCGCGATAGCAGTGGGCATGTCGCGACCCGACTTCGGCGGGGCCGCCGCCGGCCGGGCAGCTGGGCGCGCACCGCGCGCCGCATCACCACGACCGCGTCCGCGGGTAGCCGGCATCGGGCGGCCCATGCGGTCCTCGGTGGGATCGGTGCCGATGGTGATGCGACCCTGGCCGCGGCGCTGCACCGGTGCGCTCTCGTCGAGGTCGTCGTCGTACAGATCCGACGGCACCCGGTCGATCGGACCGGTGGTGCGGCCGGGCAACTCGAACTCGTCGGTGGGCAGCGGATCGTCGCTCCACACCGGCGCCGATTCGGAGAACGACGACCATACGTCGAGGTCGTCGGTGTGGTCGCTCGACTGGCCACCGCCGAGCACCGCCGGCATCTCGCCGGTGGGAGGCGAGGTCCAATGAGGCAGCGGACCGGTGTCGGCTGCGCCGAACGACAGCGCGTCGTTGCGGTCGGTCGGCGTCTCGTCGCCGAACAACGGCGGACCGAAATCGTCGTCGTTGGCGCGGTCTCGCCGATCGCGCCGCCAGGCATCATCGCTCATCTGGATTCCCCAATCCGTCGCCCTGCCCGAGTCGTCAGACCTCGAGCAGCTCCTGTTCCTTGCGCGCCAGCGCCTTGTCGATGTGTTCGATCGTGTCGTGGGTGAGCTTGTCGAGCTCTTTCTCAGCACGCTCGAGTTGATCGGCTGAGATCTCGCTGGCCTTCTCGGCCGCTTCGAGGTGCTTGCGTGCATCGCGGCGCAGATTGCGCACGGCGATGCGGCCGTCCTCGGCCATGTTCTTCACGATCTTCACGTATTCCTTGCGCCGCTGTTCGGTGAGCGCCGGGATGTTGATGCGGATGACCACGCCGTCGTTCGACGGGCTGACCCCGAGGTCGCTGTCGCGGATGGCCTTTTCGATGGCGGTCAACGTGCTGCGGTCGTGCGGCTTCACCACCAGCGTGCGCGCCTCGGGCACCTGGAAACCCGCCAGTTGCTGCAATTGCACCATCGACCCGTAGTACTCGACCTGCAGCTTGTCGACCAGCGCGGGGTTGGCCCGACCCGTCCGAACCGTGGTGAACTGGCCCTGAACGTGGTCGACCGCCTTCTCCATCTTCTCGATCGCTTCGAGCAGCGTGTCTTCGATCACCGTCACAGCGTACCGAGGCTGAGCAGCGGCCGCGGTCATCAGGCCCACGAGGCCCACTCGGTCAGGCGCCGCGGGTGCCGGTGTGATGGATGATCGTGCCCACCGGCTGGCCGGCGATGATGGCGTGGAGCGCACCGGGCTGCGACATGTCGAACACCACGATGGGGATGTCGTTGTCGCGGCAGAAGGCGATGGCCGTGGCGTCCATCACCTTCAGATCGCGGTTCATCACGTCCATGTAGTCGATGGCCTCGTACCGCGTGGCGGTGGGGTCGCGACGCGGATCGGCGCTGTACACACCGTCGACACCCGAGTGCGTGCCCTTCAGCAAGGCCTCTGCGTCGATCTCCGCGGCGCGCAGCGCAGCAGCGGTGTCGGTGGTGAAGAACGGGTTCCCCGTGCCGGCGGCGAAGATGACGACACGGCCCTTCTCGACATGGCGCATCGCTCGACGGCGGATGTACGGCTCGGCGATGCGGGGCATCTCGATAGCGCTCATCACACGCGTGGTCTGACCCTGACGCTCGAGCGCGTCCTGCAGTGCGAGCGCGTTCATCACCGTGCCGAGCATGCCGATGTGGTCGCTCTGGGTGGCGTCCATACCCGACATCGCGCCGGTGCGGCCGCGCCAGAAGTTGCCACCGCCGACGACGACGGTGACATCGACACCCATTTCGCGCACACCGATGATCTCGGTGGCCGTGGCGGCCAGCGTGGCCGCGTCGAGGCCGGAGCCCGAGTTGCCCGCGAGCGCCTCGCCCGACGGCTTGAAGACGATGCGCTTCCACCGGGGCGAGGCCATCGCAATCAGCCGATCTCGACCTGGGCGAACCGGAGGATCGCCGACTTGCCGATCATCTGGGTGATGGTCTGCTTGTCGTCCTTGGCGTAGGGCTGGTCGAGCAGGGCGACATCTTTGAAGAAACCGTTGATGCGACCCTCGACGATCTTCGGCAGCGCAGCTTCGGGCTTGCCCTCGTTACGGCTGATCGTCTCGAGCGTCTGACGCTCGTGCTCGAGCACATCGGCGGGGATGTCGCTGCGGCTGAGGTACTTCGGCCGAGCGAAGGCGATGTGGACGGCCACGTCGTGGGCGAGGTCGACCGATGCGTCGCTCATCTCGACGAGCACGGCGTTCACGCCGCGGCCACCCTGGATGTGCAGGTAGCTGTCGAGCACGTTGCCCGCCGCCGCCTCGATGCGCACGACGTCGCCGAGCTCGATCTTTTCCTTCAACGTGATCTTCATCTCGTCGAGTTCGGCGGCACGCTCGGACACGGCGTCGGTGCCCTTGGCGGCGACGAGTTCGGCGAGGGTCTGTGCCTCGCCCTTGAACCGGTCGCTCGAGGCGACGAAGTCGGTCTCGCACTTCAGCTTCACGATGGCGCCGACGGTGCCGTTGACCACCAGGGCGACGACACCCTGCGTGTTCTCGCGGTCGTCGCGCTTCGCGCTGGCGGCGAGGCCCTTCTCACGCAGCCACTGCTTCGAGGCCTCCATATCGCCGTCGTTGGCCTCGAGAGCCTTCTTCGCGTCCATCATCCCGGCGCCGGTTGCCTGGCGCAGCGCTTGGACGTCTTTGGCGGTGAACGACATGTCAGCCTTCCTGGGTGTCGGTGGAATCGGTGGCGGTGGAATCGGCGGGGGCGGCGTCGGCATCGGCATCGGCGGTCTCGGTGGCCACCTTGCTGGCGCTGAGACGAGCCTCACGCTCGGCCTGGGCTGCAGCTGCCTGACGGCGGGCCTCGGCCTGGGCTGCGGCGAACGCGGCCTCTTCCTCGGCGCTGCGCTTCGGGGCAGCAGCCGGGGCAGCGGCGATGTCGAGACCACGACGGCCCTCGATGATGGCCTCGGCCACTACGCGGGCCATCAGCGCGTTGGCGCGGATGGCGTCGTCGTTGCCCGGGATGGGGAACTGCACGAGGTCGGGGTCGACGTTGGTGTCGACCACGGCGATGATGGGGATGCCGAGCTTGTTCGCCTCGGTGATGGCGATCTGCTCTTTCTTGGTGTCGAGGATGAACACCGCGTCGGGACGACGGTTCATGCCGCGGATGCCACCGAGGTTCTTCTGCAGCTTCTCGAGTTCGCGGGTGAGGAGCAGGGCTTCCTTCTTCGGCATGGCCTCGAAGTCGCCGGCGGCGCGCATGCGCTCGTACTCCTGCATCTTCTGGACGCGCTTGGCGATGGTCTCGAAGTTGGTGAGCATGCCGCCCAGCCAACGCTCGTTCACGTAAGGCATGCCCGACATCAGCGCGTAGTCGCGCACGGGGTCTTGCGCCTGCTTCTTGGTGCCGATGAACAGCACGGTGCCACCCTTGGCAGCGATGTCGCGGGTGAACTTGTAGGCAGCCTCGACCCGGGTGAGGGTCTGCTCGAGGTCGATGATGTAGATGCCGTTGCGCTCGCCGAAGATGAAACGACGCATCTTCGGGTTCCAGCGGCGGGTCTGGTGCCCGAAGTGGACACCTGCTTCCAGCATCTGTCGCATGGTGACGACGGCCATGATGTGCTCCTTCACTGCGGTTGGCTGCGCACGAGCCCACGCGCTCTCGAGGACGAGAGCGACCGCAGCCGGGGCCGTGCGATCGGATTCGGCCCACCGGCGGTGGACCGATCGGCCATGTTATCGGCCGCGCGCCTGGTCCGGGCATTCCAACCGGGCGGGCGGTGCCGGGGGCCGCGCCGAACCGTCGGTGGGCACGAGGCGAACCGGGCGACGCCATCGGCCGAGCAGCGGGGTGGGGTCGATGTACTCGTCGCCGCGGCGGAGCCCGAAGTACACCGCTCCGCCAGCGGTGGCGAGACGTTGTCGCTGCCGCACCACACCGCCCTCGGGCACCAGCACCCGGTCGAGGCCGCCGTACGTGGCGCGCAACCCATCGGCCTGGACCACCACGACGTAGCGCGTGCCCGCCACCGAGCCGGCGAACGTCACCTCACCGGCAGCCACGGCGCGCACGCTGTCGCCCGGCCGACTGTCGAAGTCGATGCCCCGGTGCCCGGCGCAGTACCGACAGGCCGGCTCGCGGTAGGCGATGGCCACCTGCGCCTCCACCGGCGGCGGGTAGCAGGCACCGCCCACTCCGGTAACCGGCGATGCACCGGTCGCTGCGACGACGACCACCGCGAACGCGACTGCCCGACATCCACGGGCCAGGCGACGAGGCAGACAACGGACCGGACGGCGATGGGACGAACGGGTTGCTTCGGGAACGGGAAGCTGGATCGCTTCGTGCACAGGTGGCCTCCGACGACGTGAGGGACATCGGGCGCCGATGCGCCGATCGAGGCCACGGCATCGACCGTAGCGATCCCGCCGGAGGCGTCAGGAGATGCCGGCGGCGGCGAGGCGGGCACGCAGGTGCAGCACCGCCTTGGTGTGGATCTGCGAGACCCGGCTCTCGGTGACACCGAGCACCGAACCGATCTCGGCCAGCGTGAGACCTTCGTCGTAGTAGAACGACATCACGAGCTTCTCGCGCTCGGGCAGGCGCAACACCTCTTGGCGGACGATGCGCCGGAGATCGCTCTCCTCCACCACCGAACCGGGCGACTCGGGGGTGTCGCCGATGAGCGACCGGGGTTCGGCGCCTGCGGCGAGGGCCCGGTCGAGCGGGCCGACGGTGGTGGTGGCGATCGACGACAGCCACTTCTGGAACTCGGCACCAGAGATCTTCAGGTGCGAACTGATCTCTTCGTCGGTGGGCGCACGACCCAGCTTGCCCTCCAACTCGGAGAACGCAGACTCCACCTCACGGGCACGTGAACGAACCGATCGAGGCACCCAGTCGAGCGAGCGCAATCCGTCGAACACTGCGCCGCGGATACGAGGCACGGCGAACGTCTCGAACTTCACGCCACGCTCGGGGTCGAAGCGCTCGACGGCATCGATGAGGCCGAACACCCCGGCGCTCACCAGGTCGCCGGGGTCGACGCTGCTGGGCAGACCGGCACCGATACGGCCGGCGACGAACTTCACCAGCGGAGAGTAGTGCTCGATCAACCGGTCGCGTGCGCCCTGGTCGCGCGATGCGAACCAGCGCTGCCACCACCGCTCGACCTCGGGCGCCATGCTCATGCGCGCGGGTGGGCTTCCGTGTAGACGGCGCGCAGCCGCTCGTTGCTGACGTGGGTGTACCGCTGCGTCGTCGCGACGTCGGCGTGTCCGAGAAGTTCCTGCACCACCCTCAAGTCTGCCCCACCATCGAGCAGATGCGTCGCGAAACTGTGACGGAGAGCATGTGGATGGGTGGGCGAGGCGGCCCGGCGGTCGATGATGCGCCGCACATCGCGAGGGCTGATGCGCCGACCCCGCTCGTTGCCGAACAGGGCGGCACCCGCTTCCGCAGCCAGCACATCGCGCCGCAGGGGCAGCCACACCGCCAACGCTTCGACAGCCACGGCGCTGAGCGGCACCCGGCGCTGCTTGGCGCCCTTGCCCCACACGATGGCTGCTCCGGCGGCGAGGTCGACATCGCCGCAGTCGAGGCCGCACAGCTCGCTGACGCGCACGCCGCTGCCGTACATCACCTCGAGCACGGCATCGTCGCGGCGCCGACGCCACTCGGGTTCGTCGGCAGCCGGAGCCGCGTCGAGCATGGCGCCCACCTCGTCGGCCGACAGCACCCGCGGCAGGCGGCCCTCGCCGGCCGGAGCCCGCACCGAGGCGCTCGGGTCGACCGGCAGATGGCCCGACCGCACCAACCAGCGGAAGTAACGGCGCAGCGCCGCCACCTTGCGGGCAATGGACCGCTTGGCGAAGCGGCGGGTGGTGAGGTGCGCCACGTACCGCCGCAGCAGTGTGCGGTCGACCCGGGCAGGGTCGACGATGGCTCCGCGCTCGGCCCATTCGGCGAATGCCTGCACATCGCGCCGGTACGCGTCGACGGTGTTGGCCGACGACGACGTGAGCGACGTGACGAACGCGTCGATACGCCATGCAGGCGCGATCGACGACCCACCGGACCCGGCATCGAGCCGGTCGGTGGGGATCGACTCACCCAGAGTGGCGGCGTCGGACGGCACGGGATCCCATCGTATTCAGTCGGCGTTACGGCGGAGGTGACCCGAGCGCCTCGTACCACCCATCGACCTGATGCAGCCAGCCCGACTGTTCGAGCCGGGCCAGCGCCATCGCTACGTCGAGCAGGGGCCGGTCGGCGAACCGGGCCACCTCGCCGATCGTCCGGGGCACCCCCGAACACGCCTGCAGCACCACTCGGTCGTCGGCACGCGGTCGGGGCCGACGATCGAGCATCAGACGCTCGGATGGCAGTCGGTCGAGCGGCAGACGATCGAGCGCCAGCGCGATGAGGATGTCGCCAACGTCGAGCACGGGAGTGGCCCCATCGCGCAGCAATCCGTTGGCCCCGAGTGATGCGCGGCTGGCCACGTGGCCGGGAACCGCCATGACCGGCACCCCGCGTTCGGCCGCCAGATCGGCGGTGATGAGCGAACCGCCGCGCTCACGCGACTCGACCACCACTACTGCCTCCGACAGCGCCGCAACCATGCGATTGCGCAGCGGGAAGTGGTGCGCCACCGGCGGTGCACCGGGAGGGTGCTCGCTGAGCAGCAGTCCCTCCGCCCCCACCCGGTGCCACAGCGACCTGTGTTCGCGGGGGTACACGACGTCGAGCCCTGACGCCACCACTGCGATCGGTCGTCCGACTCCTGCCCGCCCGCCACCCGACGGCACCGCCCCAGAGCCGTCGCCACCGTGGTCGAGCACGTCGAACACTCCCTGGTGCGCCGCACCGTCGATGCCACGCGCCAAGCCCGACACCACCTCGACGCCGGCCTGAGCCAGCTCGGCGCCCAAGGTGCGGGCGACATGGCGACCCGACGCCGTGGCATTGCGGGTGCCGACGAGGGCCACCCGCCGACCGTCGAGCAGCGACCGATCACCCCTCGAGAACAGCACCGGAACGGGCAGCGCGTCGTGGGTGAGCACAGGTGGGTGCCCAGGCTGCCCCATGACCGTGACCTCGAGACCGAGGTCGGCGCACCGCTGCCACACCGACTCGGGCCGACGCCGCTGGGCGCTGCTGGCCCACGCCGCTCGCAACGCCGCCCCGCGCTCGGGGTCGTTCAGCACCCGCTGGATGAGCCCCTCGCGGGGCGCCAGCCGACCGCTGGCTACCTGGAACGCCTCGGCCGGTGAATGCTGGCGCAACAGCGCGAGCAGGCGGTGCACCGTCATCTCGGTGAACCCTGCGAGTGCCGCCGCATAGGCAGCCTCGGGAAGCTCGTCGATGCCCGAGGCCACCGACTGCCGATCGGCCCGGCTCATGCCGCATCACTCCGCGCCGACACGCGCAGGCGAACCCGCAACTGCAGCGCGAGTGCCACGTGCTCGGCCCGCACCAACGGGCTGTCGTGGCCGCCGAGATCGGCGATGGTGCGGGCCACACGACGCACCCGGTGAAGCCCG
This sequence comes from Acidimicrobiaceae bacterium, assembly GCA_040383925.1. Lineage (GTDB taxonomy): Bacteria > Actinomycetota > Acidimicrobiia > Acidimicrobiales > Ilumatobacteraceae > VFMC01. Next base: position 8,042 of record JBEICS010000033.1, read on the forward strand.
CGCCCGGTGAGCCGACCCCGTTCGAGTTCGGCGCGCAACAACGCGGTGGCCTCATCGGCGAGCGGCGCCACCCGGTCGAGGTCGGCTGGGGCCAGCGCGGCGTTGAGACAGCCACTCCGCTCGAGCGCCCGGGCCCGCGCCGTGTCGACCCGCTGGCGCACCACCTCGGTGGACTCGCCACCACCGATGCCCAACAGATCGTCGATCTCGGTGCGGCGGACCCCGATGCGCAGGTCGAAGCGGTCGAGCAACGGGCCCGACAGGCGACGGAGATATCGCTGGCGCGCCGCTTCGTCGCACTCGCACGAACCCGGCGGGCCCCCACCGCACGGACACGGGTTGGTGGCGGCGACCAGCAGGAACCGGGCCGGCAGCGTGGCGCTGCAGTGAGCACGCGAGACGCGGATGACCCCTTCTTCGAGCGGCTGGCGCAGCGCATCGAGCACGCTGGGTGAGAACTCACCGAGTTCGTCGAGGAAGAGCACTCCCCCGTGCGCCAAGCTCACTTCTCCGGGTCGCAGGCTGTGCGACCCGCCACCCACCAACGACACCATCGAGCACGTGTGGTGCGGCGCACGCAGTGTGGGAAACCGCACCACTCCCATCTCGGGCAACGTGACCCCGGCCGCGGAGTGCACCATGGTGACCTCGAGCGCCGTGGCGTGATCGTGCGCGGGCAGCAACCCCACCAGTCGCTGGGCCAACATCGTCTTTCCCGAGCCGGGCGGCCCGACGAGCAGCAGGTGGTGGCCGCCGGCCGCGGCGATCTCGAGCCCGGCACGCGCCTCGGGCTGGCCGCGCACATCGGCGAGATCGGCCACCTGGCGCGGCCGCTCGCTGAGGTCGACCAGCGGCGGATCGGGCCAGCGGCCACCGCCGAGCGCCAGTACCACCTCACCCAACGACGACGCACACCGCACCTCGCCCTCACACACCGCCGCCGCCTCGGCCCAGTTCGCCAAGGGCACCACCGGCACCCGGTCGGGTCGGCACGCCACCATGGGCGCCACCCCGGGCAGCGGCCGCAGGCTGCCGTCGAGACCGAGTTCGCCGATGATGGAGTGTGCCTGCGCCCGCTGCGCGTCGAGCCGTTCATCGGCCACCAACACACCCACGGCGATGGCGAGGTCGAGCCCGGAACCGCCCTTGCGCAACCCGCTGGGTGCCAGGTTGACCGTGATGCGCTTGTTGGGCCAGTCGAGCCCGGTGGACAGCACGGCGGCACGAACCCGGTCGCGCGACTCGCGGCACGCCTCGTCGGGAAGGCCCACGATCTGGAACGAGGGCAGGCCGGGACCGACGTGCACCTCGACGGTGACGGGCTGCCCGGTGACCCCGAGCACCGAGGCGGAACAGATGGCTGCAAGCATGAGGCGTCCTCTCCTGAGCAACGGCGCAACGGCGCCGTGGTGGCGGTGCGGCAGCACCGGCAACTGCTGTGGGAGAGGGACGGAGGCGGCCCCTCGACGCTGCTGGGCAACCTACCGGAGGGGTGCGCGGTTGCAACGCGCCACCCGCAACGGGCACCGGCCTGAGAGACTGACGGTGATGCTGGCCGACGTCACCGAACAACCACCGCTCCCCCGGCGTCGCCGCATCGACCGGTTCGCAGCAGCGTCGGCCACGGCCTCGCTGGCGCTGTTGGCTGCCTCACTCGCGGCCGCCTGCAGCGACGACGCCGACCGCAGCAACGCCGCCTACTGCGCTGCCGTCAGCGAGCATTTGGCACTGGTGGCCACGCCATCCAT
>JBEICS010000034.1:0-9710 GCA_040383925.1 Acidimicrobiaceae bacterium
ACGCCCGCCGGTTCCGCGAAGACCTGGACGCCGGCGTCGACCAGGACACGACCCCGCGTGGCTGATCAGCGTCGACCGCAGGGCCTGCTCGACACGTCGGTGATCAACGACCTCGAGCGACTCGACCCCAGCCTGCTCCCGATCGAGTCAGCGGTGAGCGCCATCACCATGGCCGAGCTCGCCGCAGGTCCTCACGCGACACAAGACCCGGACGAACGAGCACGACGACAGGACAGGCTCCAGCGAGCAGAGGCCGTGTTCGACCCGCTGCCGTTCGACGCCGAGGCATCCCGCGCGTACGGCCGCGTCTATGCAGCGGTCATGGCCGCGGGTCGCAAGGCGCGTGGTGCACGAGCCGTTGATCTGCTGATCGCCGCTGTGGCGTGCTCGAAAGGCCTCCCGTTGTACACGCGTAACCCGTACGACTTCCAAGCCCTCGAAGGCCTCGTCGACATCGTCGCTGTGTGACAGAACCAGCCCGATCCGAGCTGCCTGATGTGCGTGGCCCAGACGCGAGCGAGGCGGCCGGCGGGCTGCCGGACGCCTCGATTTCTTCTCACAGTTTGGGGTATCTCTTCTAACACCCCTGGGTGGGGTGTTAGCGAAATGAATGAACGCCCTGCTCAGAAGGGTTGCTGATCGACCGTCTCGGCGGGGCTTTCACACGCAAGTCGGCGTTCGTTCACACGGGGTGGCCATTGAGCTTTCTGAACCTGCGAGAAGATGACCCAATGAAGGCTGATGACTTTCGCCCTGATGAGCAACTCCTGCTGCGCGCTGTTGCGCTCCTGACCGGGTCGGAGGCAGCAGCGCCGTCAGCGCCGCTGCCGGTGAGCATCCCTGAGGTCGGCATCGGTTCCATCGCCGCACTCTCGGCGATGTTCGAGGATGTGCTCGGTCAGAGCCGCAACCTCGGAGCGCCAGGGTTCTTCGCACACATGGATCCGCCGACACCGCCGATCACGTGGGCGATGCACCTCTGGACAGCGAGTCGGAACCAGAACCTGTTGCATCCGGACACCGCGCCTCGCGCTCGGGAGTTGGAGCGACTCGCGGTGGACTGGGTCGCTCCTTGGTTCGGGATGTCCGGCGGACACATGACGCCGGGCTCCACGGTTGCCAACGTCACCGCGATCTGGGCAGCACGCGAGCGCGGGTGTCGCGTCGTTGTCTCGAGTGCCGGTGCTCACCTCAGCATTCGCAAGGCTGCGCACATCCTTGGCATGGAGCACCGGGTCGTCGACGACTGGTCCACCGCTGGCGACCTCGACGCCGCGGTTGCGGTCATCACAGCGGGCACCACGAGTTCCGGTGAGATCGAGTCGTTGGACGCGGCCCGCACCGCTCGTTGGCGCCATGTCGACGCGGCCTGGTCCGGCCCGCTGCGTTTCAGCGACCGACATCGGCATCTTCTCGACGGCATCGAGAACGCCGACAGCGTGTCGGTCTCCGCTCACAAGTGGCTCTTCCAGCCGAAGGAATCAGCGTTCGTGCTGTTCGCCGACCACGAAGCGGCGCACCGATCGATCAGCGTCGAGGGCGCGTACCTCGCCGTTCCGAACGTGGGCCTGCTGGGATCACATGGCGCTGTCGCCGTGCCGCTGCTTGCGACGCTCCTCGCGTATGGTCGCGAAGGCGTCGCGGGCCTGATCGATCGGACGATGGAACTCGTCGATCAGCTCGCTCAGTTGGTCGATGCGCATGAGGATCTCGAGTCGAAGTCCGCACCCAGCTGCGGTGTGCTGTGCTGGCGTCACCGGCGCGTGAGCGTCAACGACATCAAGCGGCACCTTCCTGAGGGCGTCCTGGTGTCCACCACGACCATCAACGGTGAGCCGTGGCTTCGCTCGGTCGCAGCCAACCCCAACGCCGACCCAGCCAAAGTCGTTGCCGGCGTTCTGAAGGCCGCCAGCAACTTCCACGCACCGTGAACTGACCGCGAATATGGTCACCGCTGCTCTCCGTCGAGAAATGTGGCCTGGACGCGAACGAGGCGCCTGGCGGGGAGCCAGGCGCCTCGCTGTTTCGCTAACAGTTGGGGTCTTATCTCGCTAAGACCTCTGGGTGGAGCTGGGGAGAATTGAACTCCCGTCCATCAGGCACTGAGCGCCCGTGATACGACCATTCCCGACTTCATCCCTGACGCAGGGACACCGGCGGGTCGGCTGGCCCTCACCCGAAGATGGTGGCCCGCGACTCGTCTTTCCGAGCAGTCATCGGTCTTTCCCGACGCCAGCAGTCTTTTCCGCTGTCATCCTCCGCTTCTGTTGCCGGGCTGCGGTGGATCGGCCCCGTGCGCCATTTCTGGTCACGATGTCTCTTCACAACCTGACGAATCAGGCGGCGAGAGCGAACTGCTCGTTGGCAATTCTTTGTGTTGCCCCGTTTAGCGAGTCTGAGCAACTCGGGTCGCACGCTCGACCAATGACACTGACGTCGAATCCTGTCAGCCCCGTGGTTGAACGACGCCGAGTGTAACCCCGGGCTGTGACGAAGTGTTCCCGGGTTTCGAAGGCGTGCCGGACGGCCGATGGCCGGCCCCTGGCAGAATCGGCGCATGGCACTGGTGACCTGGTTCGAGATCCCCGTCGTCGACATCGAGCGGGCGATCGCCTTCTACGAGTACGTCTTCGAGGTGGAGTTGGAGCGCACCGTCATCGACGGGCACCCGATGGCTCTCTTCCCCGATGCCGACGAATCCGGCAGCGCGAGCGGTGCGTTGGCGACGGGCGACAGCTATGTGCCGTCGATCGACGGCACCCGCGTGTACTTCCGTGTCGACGACGTAGCTGCCACGCTGGCGAGGGCACTCGACCGAGGCGGGCAGGTGCTCTATCCGATCACCGATGTGGGCGAACAGGGCGTGGTGGCCGAGTTCGCCGACACCGAGGGCAACCGCATCGCCCTGTCGGGCACCTGATTCCAGCGTGCCGCTGGGGGAGCCCGACTCGGGTCACGCATCTGGTCGCTTCTGTGCGTCCGGACAGCGGCACCTCGATCGAAGGACGGGTACCACGCACTGCCGCCGCAACCGCTCGTGCTCGGTCAGTCCTCCGGCAACTTCACGATTTCGTCTCCCGCCGCAATCGTGCCGGGCACGACCACCTTGGCGCAGATGCCACGCAGGCGGAGCCGCTTCCCGTCGCGGCCGTTCACCCATCGATGGGCGGCGATCCCGAAGCGCTGGGTGAACTTCGCGCAACCGGTATGGGGCATCGGAGTCACCTCGATCACTGCAGAACCGATGCGCAAGTGCGTGCCGGCGGGAAGGTTCTCCGGCGACAGATCGAGATCGACGAAGAGTTGGTCGCCGGCCAGAGGCACCCTGCCGTCGTCGCCGTTGGCAACCAGCCGTGCACAACGGATGTTCATGATGTTGAGTTGGGCCTGGGGCTCGGCGCTTCCGTCGGGAGTGGAGCGGCTGCCTCGCACGCGCCAGTTGTCGCCGACCAGGCCCTCGACCACATCGAGGTCGCCGACGGAGATCACCTCGCGACCATCGACCTGCGGGCGGCGCACGATCATGGCCAACCGCCCGTGATCGGCGGGCGAGCGCTGCACCTCCTCCAACCATGCCGCGGGGTCGGGCTGAGGGAACGGGTCGGGTGCACCGGTCCAGTACCCCGACATCAGGGCCGAGCTCCAGTCCGGTTGATGCACATCGCCACGCGGCGCGAACTCGGCCATGAATGGCTTCACGTCCAACACAAGAGAGCCGTCGATCGCGTCGAGACCGCGCACCTCGATCGTCCCGCCGCGGCGTACGGCCATGAGTTCGCAGACGGTGGTGCCGACCTGGTTCGGGCGGGGCCCCAACCGCTGGGCGAGGATGCCGACGCTCGACTCAGCGGGGGTGTCGCCGGCCGGGCGCCTGCTCGCTGCGGCGTGTTCAGCAGTGATGCCGCTGCCGGGCAGGAACACGACCTCGACATGAGAGAACGCACGCAGCCCATCGGTGGCATCGTCGCCGAGGAGGCCGAGGTCGAGTTCTATGCGGCTGTTCACCCGGTCCCAATCGCCGGCGCCCCGAGCCGTGCGGTCGTTGCGCACCATGCCGATCAGGATGATCTCGATGCGTCGGCGGTCGGTTGCAGTGCTCAGCGGGTCATCGTTCGTCACGAATCGAGCGTCGCGCATCGACCCGGCGGACGCCGAGCGATTTTGGTGGTGCGAGCAGGTCTTGCCGTGTCAGGCCCCAGGGAGGAAGCCACCCATGGGTGCGGGCGGGAAGCCGGGCGGAAACTCCATCGGGGCCTCGGTGTCGATACCGAGGTACGGCGGCACGCTGACGGTGCGGGCGCCCGGAACACCGCCGAGCCGGACCACCCGCTCCGACACGTTGTTCCGCGTCGAGGCCTCGTAGAGGTTGCCCTCGGGGTTCGCCGTGATCCGGATGGAGTACACGCCGTTGGGGAGATCGGTGATGTCGAACGACTGGCCCGACACGGTCTGGAAATACTGGTCGCCCCACCCCACGGCCAGCACCTCGCGCACCCACAGGGCGCCTTCGCTGCCACAGCTCGTCGACAGCGACTCCTGCTGGATCGTCCACACCACGCCGGGCAGCGTGAGGTCGACGGGGTAGTTGTTGGCCAGGCACCACGACTGTTTGCCGCTCAGCTGGCTCTCGCCCGACTCGGCGACGAGCTCGTACCGCGAGAAGTCCTGGAAGTGCCAGTGGTCGTGCCCGCCACCGCGGTGGTACTCGAGTGTGCCGATCGGCGCACTGCCGGCAGGTTGCCCGTCGACGTAGAACGTCTGGTAGGCGTCCATCAACTCGGGGTCGGTCGGGCTGCGGAAGCCGTCGATCACCATCGGTGCCGGCCCGGCGTTCCAAGTGACGGCGGCGAAGTTGAGAAGATCGAGCTCGCCGTCGGTGGAGGTGCTGATCTGGAAGGCCGGCAGCGCTCGCAGGTCGGGCACCGTCGCCGGATCGGGCCGGGCGTCGGACCCTTCGGGGCGACCCGCGTGTTGGTGCGGCTGTTCGGCCTCGTCGACGAGGTCCTCGGTGTATGCGTCGGTGGGCAGGGTGCCGTTCGGGATACCGAACAGGTCGTGCATCCCGTCACCGTTCACGTCGACCTCGGCATCCTCGTAGTCGCTGATGCCGTCGCCGTCGACGTCGATCAACGAATCGATGGAGTCGTCGATGCCGTCGTTGTCCTGATCGAAGTTGAACATCGTGTCCTGCGAGTTGGGGATGCCGTCGCCGTCGTCGTCAGCCAGGTCCATCGGCACGTCGGTGTCGACGTCATCGATCCGCACGTCGACCGTCACAGGGTCGGGGCTGCCGAGCCAGGCCGCGTACGGCGCTGCAATCTCGACCTCCATCGTGTAGTCGCCTGCAGGCACGTCGGCCGGCAGCGTGACGCCGCCGTACCCGCTCACGGGAACGGCCCAGCCCTGGGCGATGCCCCACACCGAACCCAGGCTCAGCACCTGGCCCGAGCAGTCGAACGGGTAGGGGTTGAGGTCGGGTCCGGTCGCGTCGATGCGCTGCGGTGAGCCGTTCGGGCAGAACGTGAGCGAATCGTTGGCCACCACCGTTCCGTCCGCGCCGCGCAGGGTGACCTCGACGAAACCCTTGAAACCGGCCCAGTCGAACTCGGCGCCCTTGGGAGTGGGGAGCGAGCGGCTCCCGGAGGCCGAGATGAGGCGGGCATCGACGGTGAGGGGCCGGTCGTAGTCGGTGCGGCGGACATCGAACTGCAGCGCGGCGCCGTTGCTGCCGAGGTACACCGGCACGTCGACGTACCACTCCTGTCCGGCGGCGCGTTGAACGTCCACCGCAGCGTCACCGACGATCAGCGTGATCGCCTGCTCCACCGTCGGCGCGGCGGTGGTCGTCGTGGGGGAGATGGTCGTGGTCGGAGCCGCCGTGGTGGCGGGAGCGGTGGTCGACGGCGGGGTCGCGTCGGGGTGGTCGTCGGCACATGCGGGCAGCACGAACACCGGGATCACCAGCAGCGGCATCCAGCGGCGGATCATCGATTCCTCTTTCGGTGGTGTCGACAGTTCCCACAACTGTCGGCGGCGCAGTGCGCCGCGGCGGCTCGCAGGATATGCCAACCGCTTCGACCGTTGGCTTCACCCGGTGGTGTCAGGAGGGTGTCAGTTCCGGAGTGCGTAGCCGACCGACAGCGAGGCGGCCAGCGCCACCCACACGTTGTACGGCAGCAGGATCGCGCCCGCCCAGGTGCGGGTGTTCCAGGCGGCCACCACGATGGGCACGGTCAGCACTGCGGCGGCGATGAGGGCGATGGCGGCCGGCCACAGCGAATGGCTGGCGTAGAACAGCCGTGCCCAGGCGAGTGCTGCGGCGATGCTGAGCGCCAGGCCCGCCAGCCACACCGTTCGGGCAGCGGGCGACCCGTTGAACGCCACGGCGATGCCGGCGGCGATGAGGGCGGCGAAGTTGTACGGCCAGATGATGCCGAACACCGCGCCGGGTGGTTGCCAGGGTGGCTGGTCGAGCGAGCGGTACCAGGCGTCGCCCGTTGTCACCCACAGGCCCGAACCGACGACGTAGCCGACGACGAGCGCTGTGCTGGCTACGGCTGTCGAGATGCGGGCGATATCCATGCGCCACTGTGCCACGGCGAGCGCAGGGAGTCGTACCCGCCTAGGTTGTCGGTATGCAGGCAGTCGCCAGTGGGCCGGTCACCCGGGCCAACACGCTCACCACGAGGCGAGCGACGGCGCGCACGTTCGCGACCACCGGTTCGGGCCAGGTGGTGGTGCCCGTGGTGCTGGTGGCGCTCGCCCTGCGAGCGGTGCTGGGCGCAGCGGGATGGGCGTGGGGCTGGGCCGACCTGGTGATGGCCGTCGTCGTGGTGGTGATGACCGGGCCGGTGGAGTGGGTGCTGCACCGGCACGTCCTGCACGCGCCGGTCGAGTCGTTCACCACTCGTCGGATGGGCCTCGGCCTCGGGCATCGGCAACACCATCTCGACCCGCCCGAGATGCAGTGGCTGATGCTCCGCGGCATCGAGATGGCGATCTTCCTCGGCATCCTCGCCGCGTTCACCGTGCTGTGGAGCCTGCCGCTGGCGTGGGCGCTGGGCGGCGGGTTGCTGGGGCCGTATCTCACGGCGTTCGTGGTCACCGCGTTCGCGGCCGGGCACTACGAGTGGACGCACTTGCTGGTGCACACGGCGTATCGACCCCGCAGCCGCTACTACGCCCGGCTGGCCCGCAACCATCGGCGGCACCACTACCGCAACGAGCACTACTGGCTCGGGGTCACGTCCAACCTGGGCGACCGGCTGATGCACACCCTGCCCGCCGGCGACGACAGCGTGCCCCGGTCGGAGACGGCGCGGAGCCTGTCGACCTGAGGGTCGGGCGCTCGTCCGCCTACATCGTCCCCATTCCGCCCGCCCCTCCGCCTCGCCCGTCCCTCCGTCCACCCCCACCGCTGTCGGTGAGCCGTGGCCGCCGTGGGGCCGGGCCACGCTCACGGAGCCGGGTCATCGGTGAGCGGAGGAGGTCGTGGAGGCGGTCCACGCTCACGGACGGGGTGGGGCGGGGCGGGCTGGGGTGGGGTGATGTCGGGCGGTGCAGGGCGGATCGGCAACACTACGAAGCGTGATCGTCGACAGCGCCGCCTACGTGGAGGGCCACCGCATCGAGGTGGAACCCACCGCCGAAGCCCTCGCCGCCTGGCACCAGCGCGACGACGGGTTCGTGTGGGTGGGCTTGCGCACGCCCGACGCAGTCGAGCTGTCTGCCATCTGCACCGCGCTCGACCTCGACGACATCCCGGTGTCGGCGGTGCTGGCCCCGCACACCCGGCCGGTGCTCGAGATCGAGGGCACCACGGTGCAGATGGTGCTGCGCACCGCCCGCTACAACGACCCCGAGGAACTGCTGGTCCTGGGCGAGATGACCGTGCTCATCGGGCCGCGAGCGATCGTGACGGTGCGCCACGGGCAGGCCAGCCCACTGTCGCAACTGCGGGCGCAGCTCGAGTCCGAGCCCGCCCGCCTACGTGAAGGCCCGGCAGCCGTGGCCACGGCCATCGTCGGCCGCGTGATCGACGACTACGGCCCGGCGCTCGACGGGTTCGAGAACGATGCCGTCGAGGCCGAACGCGACGTGTTCTCCGAGACCCGCCACCAGCCCGTGAAGCGGCTGTACCAACTGAAGCGCGAGGTGCGCGAACTGCTGGTGGCCGTCGATGCGTTGCAGGACCCGTTGAACCGGCTCATCCGCGTGATCGGCCAGCAGCTGCCATCCGACGTGCTGGCCGACCTGAACGAGGCGGCCGACCAGCTCGACCGCACGGTCACTCGCATCATGTCGCTGTCGGGTCTGCTCGACGCTGCGCTCACGGCCAGCCTGGCGCAGATCTCGGTGCAGCAGAACGAGGACATGCGCAAGATCAGCGCCTGGGTGGCCATCGCCGCCGTGCCCACCATGGTGGCCGGCATCTACGGCATGAACTTCGAGCACATGCCCGAACTCGGCTACGCGGCGAGCTACCCCATCGTGATCGGCGGCATGGTGGTGGTGGCCGTGTTGATGTACCGGGCGTTCCGCAAGAGCGGCTGGCTGTAAGGGCGGCGGCAGCCCGGGCTGTGCGCCCGAGGCGTCAGACCATGCCCTTGCGCTGGCGGCCCAGCGCCCGCTGGATCTCGCGCTGGCTGTCGCGTTCGGCGATGACCTGGCGCTTGTCGGCCTTCTTGCGGCCGCGGCCGAGGCCGAGCTCGACCTTCACCCGGCCGTCTTTGAAGTAGAGCGACAGCGGCACCATGGTGAGGTGCTCGCGCTTGATCTCGGCGGCAATGCGTTCGATCTCCCTGCGGTGCAGCAGCAACTTGCGGGCCCGGTTGGGGTCGTGCGCCCCCACCCCGTGGGCGAACTGGTAGGGCGGGATGTGCATGCCGTCGAGCCACACCTGGCCCTGGATGATGCGGGCGAACGCGTCGGCGATCTGAACATGACCCTCGCGGAGGGCCTTCACCTCGCTGCCGGTGAGCACGATGCCGCACTCGATCTCGTCGACGATGCCGTAGTCGTGCCGGGCGCGCCGATTGGTGGCGATGATCTTCTTCCCGGGGTTCTTCCCGTTGTCTCTCGCGCCGGCCATGGGCCGATCACGCTACCGGGCCGCCACCAACAGGATCAGCCCGCACAGCACCACGGTCGCAGCCACCATGCGGCGGCGGCCGCCCTCCTCGCCCAGCATGCGGCTACCGGCAAAGGCCGCGATCAGCACGCTCGACTCGCGAATGGCGGTGACGTAGCCCACCGGTGCCAGCCGCCAAGCCAGTTGCACCATGCCGTAGGTGATGCACGACACGATGCCCACCACCGTGTACCGCTTCCAGTTGGCCCGCAGCGCGACGGTCATCACCGGTCGGCGGCCGGTGGCGAGGCAGAAGGTGGTGAGCACCAACCCCGTCGAGGCGAACGACGCCAACGTGTAGAGCGGCGTGTCTGCGCTGCGGATGCCCTTCGCGTCGGTGATCGAGTACACGCCGATGGTCAGCGCCACCGTCAATGCCGCTGCCACCTCGGGGCCCCTGGCCCGGTCGGCCAGCAGGAACAGGCCCAGGGCCACGGTGACCACGGCGGTGAACGACAGCCAGCCCAGGTCGTCGCCCAGCAGCAGCACCCCGCCGATCGCCGCCAGCAACGCGCCCCCGCCGCGGGCCATCGGGTAGACGAGCGAGAAGTCGCCGTGGTCGTACGCGCGGGCGAGGAAC
>JBEICS010000035.1:0-9684 GCA_040383925.1 Acidimicrobiaceae bacterium
GATGCGTGCCATGCGCGACCGGCCGGTCATGCTGCAGCGTTTCCCCGATGGCGCCGGTGGCAAGTCGTTCTTCCAGAAACGCATCCCCGCGGGCGCGCCCGAGTGGCTCACCACCACCGTCATGCGCACCCCCTACGGCACTCCATCGAACGCGCTGGTCGTCGCCGACATCGCGCATCTCGTGTGGGCCGTGAACCTGGGCTGCATCGGGTTCCACTCGTGGCCGGTGCGAGCCGCCGACCCGGAGCACGCCGACGAGTTGCGCATCGACCTCGACCCCGTGCCCGGCACCACGTTCACCATGGCCTGCGAGGCCGCCGCCGAGACGAAGCGGTTGCTCGACGAGCACCAGGTGCGGTCGTACATCAAGACCACCGGCAGCCGAGGCCTACACGTGTACGTGCGCCTGGCTCCGCAGTGGAACAGCATCGCCGTGCGCGCTGCCGCCGTGGCGGTGGCCCGCGAACTCGAACGGCGTCGACCCGACCTCATCACTGCGGCCTGGTGGAAAGAGGAACGCGGCGCGCGCATCTTCGTCGACTTCAACCAGAACGCGCCCCACAAGACGGTGTTCGCGCCGTGGTCGGTGCGCGCTCGAGAGACGGCTCCGGTGTCGTGCGGATTCGCCTGGCCCGAACTCGACCGCATCGTGCCCGACGAACTCACCGTGCACACTGTGCCCGCTCGCCTTGCCGCCGACGGCGACCCGTGGCACGACATCGACCAACACCCGCAATCGCTCGAGTCGCTGCTGGCCCTCGCCCGCCGCGACCGCGACGCGGGCCTGCCCGACGCCCCCTGGCCACCCGAGTACCCGAAGATGCCCGGCGAGGCCACCCGGGTGGCACCGAGCCGAGCCCGCAAGCAGTCCTCCACCAGCCCAGCATCCACCGACCCCGCACCGGAGCAGCCATGACCATCATCGAGCCCCGCCCCCACCCGGCGAACGTCGACTTCGTCTGGGAACCGATCAACCGCACCCCGCAGCTGCTCACCGACGAGCAGGTGCGCCAGTTCGACGAACAGGGCTTCGTGCTCGTGCCCGACGTCATCGATGCCGACGCCATCGCCGAGGTACGCGACGCGATCGACCGGCTGGAGGTGTTCTCGCCCACCTACGGACGCGATATCGACGGCACCCACATGGAGGTGGCCAACCGCGACGAGATCACGTTCACCATCTTCCTCGTGGCGCGCTGCGAGCCGGCTCGGCGCTTCGCCCACCACCCTGCACTGGTGGGCATCTGCCGCGACCTCGTCGGCCCCGACGTACGGCTGTACTGGGACCAGGCCGTGTACAAGAAGCCCGAGCCGACCCGCGAGTTCCCCTGGCACCAGGACAACGGGTACACGTTCGTCGAGCCGCAGCAATACCTCACCTGCTGGGTGCCGCTGGTCGACGCCACAGTCGACAACGGCTGCCCGTGGATCCTCCCCGGCATGCACCGCGGCGGCACCCTCGTGCACGAGGCGACCCCCGTGGGCTTCCAGTGCCTCAGCGACGGCACGGGCGCCGTGCCGGTCGAGGCCCCGGCGGGCAGCGTGGTGGTGTTCTCATCACTCACCCCGCACCGCACCGGGCCCAACCGCACCGACGCCGTACGCAAGAGCTACATCCTCCAGTACGCACCCGACGGCGCCGAGGCCGTCGACACCGCCACGGGCACGCGCATCCGTCAGGACGATCCCACCCGCCAGTTCTCGGTGCTGCGCGACGGCATGGCCGTGACGGGCGACGACTGAGCGGCGACGACTGAGCGGCGACGACTGGCGGCCGAAGCACCCGCCCGCTCCGACGACGGCATCCGCGGCGCGGTACCGTCGCAGCCATGACCGCGACCAACCCGGGGGAAGCCCGCAGCGCCGGCCCCAGCTACCAGGAACTCGTCGCTCGCGACACCGCCGACGTACCGGTGGCGCTCCGCAGCACGTCGTACCAGTACCAGGGCTCGGCCGATGTGGCGAAGAGTCGCTACACCTCGCCGGCGTTCGCTGCGCTCGAGCACGACTACGTGTGGCGGCGCACCTGGCAGATGGCCTGCCACGTCGACGAACTGCCCAAGCCGGGCAGCCACGTGGTGTACGACGTGGGCGACGAGTCGCTGCTGGTGACCCGCGGCTCCGACGGGCAGATCCGTGCGTTCCACAACGCCTGTCTGCACCGCGGCACCAAGTTGCGCACCGACGATGGCCGGGTGGCGTCGTTCCGGTGCCCGTTCCACGCCTGGACGTGGGACATCGACGGCAACCTCGCCGACCTGCCGTGCGAGTGGGACTTCCCCCACGTGGCCGGCGATCCGGCCCGGCGCAACCTGCCCGAGGCGCAGGTGGCCGTGTGGCAGGGCTTCGTGATGGTGAACCTCGACCCGGCCGCCGAGCCGTTCGAGCGCTACGCCCGGGTCCTCGTCGAGCACTTCCCGCAGTTCGACTTCGAGCAGCGCTACGTGGCGTTCCACGCCGTGAAGGAAGTGCCGGCGAACTGGAAGGTGGTGATGGAGGCCTTCGCCGAGGCGTACCACGTCATCGCCACCCATCCGCAGATCGTCGAGTTCTCGGCCGATGCGAACAGCGAGTACTCCATCTGGCCCGACGACCCGCACGTCACCCGGTTCGTCAACGCCTTCGCCGAGCAGAGCCCGCACCTCTCCGATCCGCTGAGTGAAGAGCAAGTGGCCGCCGCCTACCTGGCGTTCTCGGCCCGCTCGAAGGGTGCCACCGCACCCGAGATCGGCGAGGGCGAATCGGCGCGCAGTGTGGTGGCGGGCATCTTCCGCGACCGCCTGTCGGGTGTGTACGGCGCCGACCTGTCGCAGGTGTCCGACACCGAGATGCTCGACGCCATCCTCTACAACATGTTCCCGGCCTTCGCGCCGTGGGCGGGCGTCGGCCAGCCGCTGGTCTACCGCTGGCGCCCGGGCCGCACGCCCGACACGTGCTTCATGGACGTCATCCGCATGGCACCCGTGCCCGCCGACGGGGTTCGACCCGCCCCGGCACCCACCACCGTGCTCACGCTCGAGCAGTCGTGGAGCGAGGCACCGGGCATGGGCGGTCTCGCCGCCGTGTTCGAGCAGGACATGGCCAACCTGCCCAAGGTGCAGGCCGGGCTGAAGAGCAGCGGCAAGCGCACCGTCAGCTTCGGCAACTACCAGGAGGCGCGCCTGCGCCTGTTCCACCGCCTCATCGACCGGTACATCCTCGAGGGCCTCACCGCCGACGGTCGCCCACGTGCCGAGGCCGAGCCGTTCCTCGTCGCCGAGGGCTGACGCCCGACCGACCGCTGCGGCTCAGGTGTTGAACTCGGCCACCAGCGGGGCGTAGCGGTCCATCGCCGCCAGTGCGCCGTCGCGATCGAGCGCCGGCAGGCCGAGGGCCACGAACGAGGTTCCGGCATCGCGCAGTTCGGCGAGGTGCTCGCTGGTGGGCTTGGGCCCGAACACACCCAACTGCAGCGTCGCCGGGTCGCGGCCGTGGTCGGCAGCGAACGCCTGCAGGCGCTGCCACTGGTCGACGATCGCGTAGCGACCCTCGATGGGCATCCACGCGTCGCCGTACTCGACGATGTGGCGGAAGTGCAGGTCGGTGGGCGACGCGCCCACCACGATCGGCGGATGGGGCTGCTGCACCGGCTTCGGCCACGCCCACGACGCCTCGAAGTTCACGTACTCACCGGCGAAGCTGGCCTCGTCGCTGGTCCACAGTTCTTTGCAGGCGAGGATCTTCTCGCGCACCACCTTGCGGCGGCGGCCGATGTCGACGCCGTGGCTCTCCATCTCCTCGTGGTTCCAGCCGTAGCCCACACCGAACAGGAAGCGGCCGTTCGACAACTGGTCGATGGTGGCCACCTCCTTGGCCAGCCACAGTGGGTCGCGCTGGGCCACGAGGGTGATGCCGGTGGCCAGTTTGATCGTGCTGGTCACCGCCGCGGCTGCAGCCAGGGCCAGGAACTGGTCGTGCGTGCGCCAGTACTCCTCGGGCAGCGGCGGCGCGCCCTCGCGGCCACCCCAGGGTGTGCGGCGCGACACCGGGATGTGCGAGTGCTCGGGGAACCAGAGCGACCGGAAGCCCCTGGCCTCGGCCTCGCGGGCGAGTTCGACGGGCTGGATGCCCTTGTCGGTGGGGAAGATGACGAGGCCGATGTCCATGCCGCGACCGTAGCAAGACCGCCTGCATCCCCCGCGGGTGATGGGGTGATCCCCCGCCTGACCCACCGTCCACTCTTCGTCATGGTGGCGTCAAGGACACATCTACCGGACGGTCTCCACGACGACATGTCGCCACTCAGCGTGGCAGAACGACCGGGAGCGGACCAGGTGGCGTCACTCGACGAGGTGGTGATCATTCGAAACGACGAGGGGTTCGACCCCCTCCTGTTCCGCGATGTCGTCAAACAGACCCGTGAGGCGGCGGCTACGACGGTCGCCACCCTGGATACCGCCGCGTCATCCAATCCTGCTCCGCGCCAGACCGAAGAAGCATCGACGCGCCGACTGACGATCGTCATCCCCAACCTGCGCGTCCCCGCCGCGTTGCGCAGCGACAACGATCGCGCCCTCGGTGTCGCCATCTGGGTGTTGTCCGTCCTGCTCGTCGGCACCCTCGGCTGGAGCCTGCGCGGCAACCTCGAGTTCGTCGTCCGCCAGCTCACCTCGTCCGAGGAAGCTGCGACTCCGACGATGCAGGACGGCGGCGCCCCTGGCGACGGCAGCAGGGTCAGCCTCTACGGCCAAGCGCTCAACGGTGCCACCGGACGGCGAGGTGACAGCCAGGCTGCGAACCAGGGCCCGGTCGATCGCACCGGTAGCGAACGCATGTGGTCGAACCAGGGGCTGCTCGGCGACCCCGACCAGCAGGATGGACCCGGCGTGCCGGTCGACGGTCCCAGCCGCATCGACTGGGGCGACGACCTCGGCCACTTCGTGGTCAGCGCCGACACGGTGGCCGCAGCAGCCGCTGCTGTGCCGGGCACCGTGCCGTCGACGACACCCGCGCCGCTTCCCACCACGCCCGCCGAGTCGGTGACTCCTGCGGGCACCCGTGAGGTGCAGCGGCGCGACGGATCCATCGACGTGGTCGACGTTCCCGGCCAGGCGCTCTCCCTCGGTGTGCCGACTCCGGCTGAGCAGTCGCTCATCCAGTCGTTCGCCGACCCAGCCGTCAGCCCGTTCGTCGTCATCGACCGCAACGGGGTGATCGGCGAACCGAACCACCGCTACGTGAACACACCGCAACGCCTCATCGACAGCGGCGTGCTCGACGACGGAACCGTGCAGCCCGGCGCAGCACCGCCCCCTTCGGCTGCCGCAGTCACCGTCGATGACGCCGTGTCGGAGGATGCGTTGATCGCGCAGCTCGAGCAGATGCCCGGCGTGCTCAGCGTCGTGCGCGTCGGACCCGGACTGCTCGAGGTGGTCTCCGACAGTGACTCGCCGGGTCTCGACGGCCTACCCGGGGTCGACCGGGTCGATCCCGACTTGCTGTTGGGCTACGCAGGAACCGAGGCAGCGCGGCCGAGGTCCGGCGACGGGTCTGTCGCACCATGGCGGCCCGCAGCACCGGCCCCGGACCGCGCTCCCAACTCGTCGCCGGTCGTGGTGGCCGTGATCGACTCCGGCTTCGACCTCGACAATCCCGAACTCGCCCAACAGTGGTGGAGCAACATCGACGAGGACTGCTTCAACGGCAATGACGACGACCGGAACGGCTTCATCGACGACTGTCGCGGCTGGGACTTCGGGCGCCACGACGCCGACACCTCTCCCGAACGCCGCGATCCTGGCCGCGACCACGGTAACGAGGTGGCCTCGATCGTCGCCGCGACTCGCGACGGCTACGGCATCGCCGGTGTCGCCCCCGGCGCCACGGTCATGCCCGTCAAGGTGAGCCGCGCGAACGGCAACGTCGCCATGTCGGCTGTCGCTGCAGGCATCGACTACGCGGTCGACAACGGCGCCGACATCGTGAACATCTCTCTCATCACCCAGCCGGGTGTGCCACGAAGCAGCGTCCTCGTGCTCGAAGCGGCCGTGGCCCGCGCCGAGCGTGCCGGGGTGATGATCGTGACCGGTTCCGGCAACGACAGTCGCAACCTCACACTCACACCTGCCTGGCCCGCCTCGTTCGCCAAGGCCTACGACAACGTGATCACCGTCGGCGCAGGCCTCGGTGGCAAGGATCCCGCACCGTTCTCGAGCGACGGCGAGGTGGTGTCGTTCTTTGCGCCGGGCGTGAGCGTCGCCACCGTGGTCGGCAGTGGCGAGGTGGTACTGCGCACGGGCACCTCGTATGCCGCTCCGGCGGTCAGCGGCCTGCTCGCCGAAACGCTCCACGACCGCCCCGGTGCATCCGTTGGCGAGCTCCGGGCTTCGCTCGACAGTGCTGCTGTCGAGATCGCCGGACGTCGCCATCTGCTCGAGTCGACCACACGCGACCTGGCGGTGGGTTCGATCAACCTGGCCGACCCGCAGGCGAACGATGCTGTTGAGGGGTCCGTTCCGACCGAGAACCGGTACAACGGGTGGCGCACCGGGGGCTGGTGACACCGCGTCGGTAGGCTCGACCGGTGGTGAAGATTCCCGACGTCCCCTTCGAAGCCGCGCGCCGACGCACCTTCGCCATCATCAGCCACCCCGACGCGGGCAAGACCACCCTCACCGAGAAGTTCCTCCTCAACGCCGGGGCCGTGGTCACCGCCGGGTCGGTGAAGGCGAAGTCGGGCGGGCGCAGCGCCACCAGCGACTGGATGGAGCTCGAGCAGACCCGCGGCATCTCCATCACGTCGGCCGCGATGCAGTTCACCTACCGCGACCATGTGCTGAACCTGCTCGACACCCCGGGCCACCGCGACTTCAGCGAAGACACCTACCGCGTGCTGGCCGCGGTCGATGCGGTGGTCATGGTGCTCGACGCCGCCAAGGGCATCGAGCCGCAGACGTTGAAGCTGTTCGAGGTGTGCCGCTCGCGTCATCTGCCGGTACTCACGTTCCTCAACAAGTTCGACCGGCCCAGCCGCGACCCGCTGGAACTACTCGACGAGATCGAGACCCAGATCGACCTACGGCCCACGCCCATCACGTGGCCGGTAGGCGATGGCGACGACTTCGTCGGTGTCATCGACCGGCGCCGCCAGGTGTTCAGCAAGTTCACCCGCACCGCTCGCGGCGCCACGATGGCGCCCGAGGAGTTGCTGTCGTTCGACCAGGCCGGGGCGACGTTGGGGTCGGTGTGGCGCAAGGCGCTCGACGGGTGCGAGCTGCTCGATGCCGTGGGTGCCGAGCTCGACATGCCGTCATTCCTCGCTGGTTCCTCCACCCCGGTGTTCGCCGGGTCGGCGCTCACCGACTTCGGCGTGCGCCATCTGCTCGATGCCGTGGTCGAACTCGTGCCACCGCCGTCGCCGCGCCCCGATGCCTCCGGCGACGAGCGCCCGGTCGACGCCGACTGCAGCGCGTTCGTGTTCAAGGTGCAGGCCAACATGGACAAGGCGCACCGCGACCGCCTCGCGTTCGCCCGCATCTGCAGCGGCCGTTTCGAGCGCGGCATGACGCTCACCGTCGCCCGCACCGGCCGACCGTTCGCCACGAAGTACGCCTCCACCGTGTTCGGGGCCGAGCGGTCGACGGTGGAAGAGGCCTTCCCCGGCGATGTGGTCGGCCTGGTGAACGCCACCGACCTGCGCATCGGCGACACGCTGTACGAGCACACCCCGGTCACGTTCCCCGGCCTGCCGTCGTTCGCTCCCGAACTGTTCACCGGGGCCCGGCCGCTCGACACCAGCAAGTCGAAGCAGTTCCGCCGCGGCCTCGAGGTGCTCGAGGAGGAAGGCGTCGTGCAGGTGCTGCGCGACCCCGACATGGGCGATGCGTCGCTGGTACTGGCCGCCGTCGGTCAACTGCAGTTCGAGGTGTTCGCTCACCGCCTGGGCAGCGAGTTCAACGCGCCGATCGAACTCACCGGCTCGCCCTATCAGGCCATCCGCGCCACCGATGCGGCCAGCGCCGACCGCCTGCGCGAGATCGGTGGTATCCGCATCCTGCGCCGTGGCAGCGATGGTGCCACGGTGGCGCTGTTCGAGAACCGCTACCGGCTGCAGCGTCTGCTGGCCGACGAACCCGAACTCACCCTCACCCCGCTCAACGAAGTCGGCTGATCGCGCCGGCCCCGATCACGGCACCGTCGTCGTCTCAGGCACCGGCGCGTCGACCGGTACCGAGGTGGGCACGATGGGAGCGTCGATCGGCACCGTCTCGGCAGGCGCCGTGGTGTCGGGCAAGGGAAGGTAGGCGGTGGTGGCGGTCAACTCCATGCCTTCCGTGACAGGAATGCCGTAGAGCGCGTCGCTGCAGGCCCGGGCAGCGAGTGGCTCGGGTGAGTCGACCACCCCGGTCACCACGCCGGCCGCGTCGGCGACCAGCAGGGCACGGCATGCCTCGGGCACATCGGAGAGCGGCGTGCCGCTGGTCATCTGCTCGAGGCTCCACCGGTCGATGCCGTAGATCGCTCCCGCGATCGGCGATGACCACAGGCCGCCGTCGTCGACGCTCGGCCCGAAGATACCGATGATCCCGTCGGCGACGGTGCCGATGGGCGAGACGTACCACGCGCCGTCCACCTCCACCACCTCGATTGGTGGGAGCCCTTCGGAGACCGACAATCCCAGGCCGAGACCGATCAACCCGCCGAACGACGATCGTCCGCACACCCGCCAGCTCTCGTCACCCACCTGCTCGACGGTCGGCTGGTACGTGATGCTCGAGTATTCGGCCATCGCCTTGCCCGTGATGGTGACGCAGCCGTCGGCGAACTCGGAGCGGTAGGGCTCGGCCGTCACGGCACCGGCCTCCGGTGCCACCGGCGGCTGGTACAGAGCGCCGTCGCCCATGTCGTACGAGAAGTTGTAGTTCCCGTCGCCGAACATGAAGTCGTCGGGGTACTGCGTCAGCACGTCGTAGTCGGCGAGTTCGGCGACGGTGGCCGGCACCGGGGTACCGGCCGGCAACAACACATATCGCTCCTCGGGTTCGCTGGATGCGGTGTAGACGGTGAGATCGACCAGGGTCGGCCACGATGGCTCGAACAGCGGACCGGACGAACTGATGATCGCCGGATCGATGGTGCCGTCGAGGGTGTACCTCGTCGGCTCGACGGTACGTCGCTCGCCGTCACCGTCGACGGCCACCGTCAGGCCCGACATTGCCGAGGCGGGGTCGCCCATCGCTGCCGAATCGTCGAACGATGCCTGCATCGCCGGCACCCACAGCGGCGCGTACCGCAACAGCGCATCGCCCTCGCCGGGGGCGAACGACGTGGCGAGCGCTGCTGCATCACGACCCACCAGATGGGTGTAGAACGCCGTGGCGGCCTCCTCGGGGGTGGCAGCACCCACCGGCACGACGGGCGGCTCGGTGGGGAACGGCTCGTCGCCTGCCTGCCGCGCCGATTCGGCGATCGAGTACTGCAGGCTCACGAACCAGCGACCGTCGCGCTTCACCGTGGCGATGCGCACCGCGTCGAGGTCGCTGCCGAGTTCTGCGGTGACCTCCGTCAGTTGCGTCTCTGAGCCGATCGCCGCGGCCACGTCGCTGCCGAACGGGAACGCCTGCGGATCGAACCGCGCCGTGATCGACCCGGCGACCGGGGTGACCACGGCCAGATCGGGTGCCAATTCCTCGGCACTGAGCGAGA
>JBEICS010000036.1:0-9645 GCA_040383925.1 Acidimicrobiaceae bacterium
GATGGCTCGTCGACCACCACGACGGTGGCGGGGGAGGGCTCGTCCACCACGGTGGCGCCCACCACCACGGCTGCCCCCGGCCCCAACCGCCGGGTCACCTCCAGCGCCACCACCGAGCCCGGTACCACGGTGCCCGATACCACGGTGCCCGATACCGCCGTGCCCGCGTCGGCCACGACGGTCGACGGTGCCACGGGCACGACGGTGGCCGGCGCCACGACCACCACGGTCGAGGGTGCGCCCAGCACCACCACGCCGGCGATCAGCGACCCCACCCAGCAACAACTCCTCCCGCTGCGCGGTGGCGGCCAGTGCCTGGTCGGACCGGCCGGCGGCAGCGGCGCAGTGTTCGAGAACGATGCCATCGCCGACATCATCCAAAGCGACTCCGGAAGCGGCTGGGGCGTGCGCGTCGGGCTGCGCAACGGTGCCGAGGGTGCCGACGTGTGGAACCAACTCGCCGCCCAGTGCGCCAGCGCTACTGCCACGTGTCCGTCGCGGCAGTTGGCCATCGAACTCGACGGCGAGATCATCTCGGCGCCCACGGTCGAGAACGTCAACTTCACCAACGGCGTACAGATCACGGGCAGCTTCAGCGAGTCAGAGGCCAAGGATCTCGCCAATGTGCTGCGCAGCGGTTCGCTGCCGGTGCGCATGGAGACCCAGTCGGTGCAGAACGTGTCGCCCACGCTGGGCAAGGACTCGCTGCGTGCCGCGCTCGTCGCCGGCCTCGTGGGCATCGTCCTGGTGCTGTTCCTGCTTGTGCTGTACTACCGCCACCTCGGCCTCGTCGTGGCCGCGGGTCTGCTCGTCTCGGGTTCGATCCTCTACAGCATCATCTCGCTGCTCTCGCGAACGCAGGGTCTCGCCCTGTCGCTGGCGGGTGTGGCGGGCATCATCGTGTCGGTCGGCGTCACCGTCGACTCGTACGTGGTGTTCTTCGAGCGTCTGAAAGACGAGGTCCGCGCCGGCCGCACCCTGCGAAACAGCGCCCAGCGTGGCTTCGCCGGTGCCTGGCGCACCATTCTCATGGCCGACACGGTGTCGCTGATCGGTGCGTTCACACTGTGGTACCTCACCGTCGGCGCGGTGCGGAACTTCGCCTTCTTCCTCGGCCTGTCCACCCTCATCGACCTCGTGGTGTCGTACTTCTTCACCCGGCCAGCGGTGCTGCTGCTGGCAGGTACCGACTGGATGGCCAAGCGCAAGGTGATGGGCATCGAGGTCACGCAGTCAACGTCTCCGTCTCCGTCAGCAGCCATCGCCGGGGGTGCGTCATGAGCGATCTCAACCAGACTGCCGACACCGACCTGGCCACCGCCGTGGTCGCCAATGTGCCCGGTGCCCAGCCGGTGGTGCCGCACACCCGTCGCGGCCCGTGGGGTCGGCTGTACCACGGTGAGACGGCCATCGACTTCTGGGGCCGTCGTCGCGTCGGGTTCATCTTCTCGGGTGTGCTCATCGTGCTCACCGTCGTGTCGATGCTGTTGCAGGGCCTGAACCTCGGCATCGACTTCCAGGGTGGTGTCGCCTGGGAGGTGCCATCCAACGGCCAGACGGTCGACTCGGTGCGAACGCTGCTCGACGAGCAGGGACTGAGCGGCGACGACGCCAAGGTGCAGGTACTCACCTCGGCCGACAGCGGCGAACGACTGCGCATCCAGGTGGGCGACCAGCCGCAGGAGGTCGTGGCGAAGGTGCAGCAGGCGCTCGCCGATGCCGCCGAGGTCGACGTCTCCGAGGTGTCGTCCACCTCGGTCAGCTCGTCGTGGGGTCGCAGCATCACCGAGAAGGCCATCCGCGCCCTCGTCATCTTCCTGGTGCTGGTGATGCTCTTCATCAGCTGGCGGTTCCAGTGGCGGATGGCGCTGGCCGCCATCGTGGCCATGCTGCACGACGTGTTCATCAGCGTGGGCGTGTACTCGCTGTTCGGTTTCGAGGTCACCCCGGCCACGGTGGTGAGCTTCCTCACCATCCTCGGCTTCTCGCTGTACGACACCATCGTGGTGTTCGACAAGATCAACGAGAACTCCGAACGCTTCGCCGGTACCCGCCTCGGCCAGCCCGACATCATGAACGTGTCGATGAACCAGGTGCTGATGCGTTCCATCAACACCAGCCTCGCCGCCGTGCTACCGGTGCTGTCGCTGCTGGTGGTCGGTTCGATGCTGTTCGGTGCGGTGGCGCTGCGCGAGTTCGCCCTGGCGCTGCTCATCGGTCTGCTCATCGGTTCGTACTCGTCGATCTTCGTGGCCGCCCCGCTGTTCGTCATCTTCAAACAGCGCGACCAGCGCAACCGCAGCACGCAGGGCGAACACGTCACGGGTGCCGAGCTCGAACGGCTCGTCCTGGGCGGTTCGCCCGAAGGTCACCGACGCGAACTCGCCCGGGCCCGGGCCCGTCTGGCCGACGGTGTCGACCCCGGAACGGTGGTCGCGTCGTCGTCGCCCGAGAGCGTGCTCACCCACGCGCCGCGGCCGCGCAAGAAGAAGCGACGCTGATCACCGGCCGTCCCCTGCGCCGGACGGTACCCTGAGAGCATGTCGGCCAACCCCGCCTGGCTCACCCGACTCGTTCGCGAGATCGCCGACTACCCCCAGCCGGGGGTGACGTTCCGCGACATCACGCCGCTGCTCGGCGACGGTCCCGGGTTCGCCACCGCCATCGACCAACTCGTGGCGTCGTTCGCCGACCTGCAGGTCGACCGTGTCATCGGCATGGAGGCCCGCGGTTTCATCCTTGCAGCACCCGTGGCGTACCGCCTGCGGGCCGGGTTCGTGCCGGTGCGCAAGGCCGGCAAGCTGCCGTGGGCCGTGGTGCGCGAGGAATACTCGCTCGAGTACGGCGCCGATGTGCTCGAGATGCACCGCGACGCCATCCGCCCCGGCGAACGGGTGCTCGTCATCGACGATGTGCTCGCCACCGGCGGCACCGCTGCGGCCACCTGTCGGCTCATCGAGGAACTCGGTGGGCAGGTGGTCGGTCTGGGCTTCCTCATCGAGATCGACGGCCTCGGTGGACGCGAGCGCCTCGGCGACCGACGGGTCGACGCCCTCAGCAGGTACTGAGCGGCGCCATGGCCACGGTCGACCGAGTCCTTCCCTGGCGGCGGCACCAGCACACGCCGGCCGAAGAGCTCACGCCGCTGCTCACTGTGTACCGACGGCGGCGGCCGAAGGCATCGGTTGCCATGATCAGTCGGGCGTACGAGGTGGCCTCCGAGGCGCACCGTCACCAGACCCGCTCCAGCGGCGAGAGCTACATCAACCACCCGCTCGCTGTGGCTCAGATCGTGGCCGACATCGGCCTCGACGACATCTCGCTGGCCGCCGCCCTGCTGCACGACGCGGTGGAAGACACCGAGATCAGCCTCGCCGACGTCGACCGCGAATTCGGCGCCGAGGTGGCATCCATCGTCGACGGCGTCACCAAGCTCGAGCGCATCCAGTTCGACTCGAAAGAGGCCCAGCAGGCCGCCACGATGCGCAAGATGCTGGTGGCGATGGCCCGCGACCTGCGGGTGCTCATCATCAAGCTCGCTGATCGGCTGCACAACATGCGCACCATCGCGGCGATGCCTGTCGAGAAGCAGCGGCGCATCGCGCAGGAGACGCTCGACATCTACGCCCCGCTGGCGCACCGCCTCGGCATCCAAGAGGTGCGTCAGCAACTCGAAGACCTCGCGTTCGCCTCGCTGTACCCGAAGCGGTACGCCGAACTCGATCACCTCGTCAGCACCCGCACGCCCGAGCGCGACGTGTACCTGGCGAAGTCGATCGCCGAGGTGCGCGGCAAGTTGGCTGCCGTCGGCATCGAGGCCGAGGTCACCGGGCGCGGCAAGCACCTCTGGAGCATCTACGAAAAGATGATCCAGAAAGGCAAGGAGTTCGACGAGATCTTCGACCTGGTGGCCGTGCGCGTGATCGTCGAGTCGGTGAAGGACTGCTACGCCGCGCTGGGCTCCATCCACGGCAACTACACGCCGATCGTGGGCCGGTTCAAGGACTACATCGCGATGCCGAAGTTCAACCTCTACCAGAGCCTGCACACCACGGTCATCGGGCCTGGCGGCAAGGTCATCGAGGTGCAGATCCGGTCGCGCGAGATGCACCAGCGCGCCGAGTGGGGCGTGGCGGCGCACTGGGCGTACAAGGACGACACCGCGGCCCCCGACTTCGATTGGCTGAACCGCATCATCGACTGGCAGGCCGACCTGGCCGACCCGGCTGCGTTCATGGAGAACCTGAAGACCGACCTCGAACAGGACGAGGTCTTCGTGTTCACCCCGAAGGGCAAGGTCGTCACCCTGCCCAAGGGATCCACGCCGGTCGACTTCGCCTACGCCGTGCACACCGAGATCGGGCACACCTGTATCGGTGCGAAGATCAACGGCCGCCTGGTGTCGCTCGACACGGCGCTGCGCAGCGGCGACACGTGCGAGATCTTCACGTCGAAACTCGACACCGCGGCACCGTCGCGCGACTGGCTGCAGTTCTCGGTCTCGCCACGTGCTCGCAACAAGATCCGGCAGTGGTTCTCGCGCGAGCGACGCACCGACATGATCGAGGTGGGCCGCGAGGAACTCACCCGCGAGTTCCGGCGGGCCGAGGTGCCGCTGCAGCGGGTGTGGAAGAGCGAGGCGCTCGCCGACGAGATCGAAGCGGCCGGCTACGGCGATCTCGACGGACTGCTCGCAGCGGTGGGCGAGCACCACGTGTCGGCGCAGTCGCTCGCCCAGAAGGTGGCGAAGGCCTACCGCGACAGCGACGACGACCAGATGTCGTCGAGTGCGCTCAACCCGCAGCGAGCGCGGCGGGCCCGCAAGAACCCGGGGGTCATCGTCGAGGGCCTCGACGATGTGCTCATCCGCCTCTCGAAGTGCTGCACCCCGGTGCCGGGCGACGAGATCATCGGCTTCGTCACCCGTGGCCGCGGTGTGTCGGTGCACCGGGCCGACTGCGCCAACGCCGAGAGCCTGATGACCGAGCAGGCGCCACGACTCATCGAGGTCGAGTGGGACGGCGACCAGGCGGGCGCGCTGTTCCGTGCCGCGGTGGAGGTGATCGCCTTCGATCGTTCGAAGCTGCTGCGCGACGTGGCGAACTCGCTGTCCGAGCAGCACGTCAACATCGTCGCCTGCTCCACCCACACCGGCAGCGACCGGGTGGCCCGCATGCGGTTCGAGTTCGAGATGGCCGACCCGTCTCACCTCGAGTCGGTGCTGCGCACCATCAAGACCATCGACGCCGTGTACGACGCCTTTCGCATCGTGCCCGGGAAGGGCGACTGATCGTGTCGCAGCGAGTCCTCATCACCGCCGCAGCCGCCGGTATCGGCCGGGTCGTCGCCGAGGCGTTCCTGGCCCGTGGCGATCAGGTGGCCGTGTGCGACGTCGATGCCGCCGCGGTCGAGCAGTTCCGGGCGTCGCATCCGACCGCCTCTGCGGCGGTGGTCGACCTCGCCGATGGCGATGCACTCGATCGCTGGCTCGACGAGGCCATCGTCTCCCTCGGCGGTGTCGATGTGCTCGTCAACAACGCCGGCACCAAGGGCCCCACCGCGTACATCGAAGACGTCGATCCATCCGACTGGTCGGCCTGCCTCACCGTGTCGCTCGACTCGCACTACCGCTGTGCACGGCGGGTGGCGCCGTTGCTGAAGCAGCAGCGCGGCGGCACCATCATCGAGATCTCGTCGATGGCGGGCATGTACGGCTACGGCATGCGCACGCCGTACGCCGCCGCCAAGTGGGCCGTCGTCGGGCTCACCAAGTCGCTCGCCATCGAACTCGGCCCCTTCGGGGTCACCTGCAACGCCATCTGCCCCGGTTCGGTGCGCGGCGACCGCATCGACCGCGTCATCGCGGCCGAGGCCGCGCAGCGGGGGGTCGACCCGCAGGTGGTGGCCGACGAGTACGTCGCCGGCCAGTCGATCAAGCGGTTCGTCGAACCGTCCGAGATCGCCGACATGTGCCTGTTCCTCTCCTCTCCGGCGGCGCGCATGGTGAGCGGTCAGGCCATCGGCGTCGACGGGCACACCGAGACCTACCACCTCTGAGTCGTTCGATGACCAGTTCGATGAGCCGTCACGTCTCGTTCCGCGCCCGCTGGATCGCGCCGGTCGATCCGCCCGCGTTCCGCGAGGGAGCGCGCGCCATGTTCGCCTTCACGGTCGCCATCGTGGTCTGGGCATTCGTCACCGGGGTGGCAATGGTGAACACCGGCATGCCGGTGTCGATCGGCATCGTCATGACGCTCACCGTCTTCGCCGGCTCGGCCCAGTTGGCGGTGCTGCCCCTGTTGGCCGCCGGGGCGCCGCTGCCACTCGTGTGGGTGACTGCCCTCATCGTCAACCTTCGTTTCGTCATCTTCGCCGCCACCAGCCGACCGGCCTTCGTGCGGTTGCCGCTGCGCCAACGGGCACTCGCCGGCTACCTCAACGGCGACCTCGGATTCGCCTTGTTCTCGCTCCGGTTCGCCGCCGACCCCGAGCGTGGCAACCCGACACAGTGGGGTTACTTCTACGGCGGGGCGGTCGTCAACTGGACGCTCTGGCAGATCGCCTCGATCGCCGGCCTGCTGCTCGGTGGCCTGGCGCCGGCCAGTTGGGGCCTCGAACTGGCGGCCTATCTGGCCCTGGTGGCCGTGCTGGTGCCGATGACCGTCACGTCGCCTGCGATCGCCGGTGTCGGGGTAGCGGTGGTCGTCTCGCTGGCGACGGTCCGCATGCCATTGCGCCTCGGGCTCATCGTCGCAGTCGTGGCCGGCGTCGCTGCCGCGCTGGCGGTCGAGCGCGTCCGGGCCGCCGTGGTGGCGCGCGCCTCGGGCGTTGCCGAGGAGGTGCGGTAGCCGTGAAGCTCGAGCAGTGGCCGTACATGTTGGGCGCGATCGCCGGCCTGGTGGTGGTCACGATGATCACCCGGGCGAGCTTCTTCGTCCTGCCGGCGCGGATCCAGTTGCCGGCCTGGCTCGAACGGGCCCTTCGGTACGCCCCTGCGTGTGCGCTGGCAGCCATCATTGCCCCGGGCGTGTTGGCGCGCGACCGTCAGGTCGCGCTCGGATGGGGCAATCAGGAGCTGTGGGCGCTGCTCGCGGCCACGGTGGTGTTCGCCCGTACCCGCAACATGCTGGCGATGATGGTGGTGGGCATGGGTGTGTTCACGGCGTTACGCCTGCTCGGCTGACGTCGAGCGAGTGGCGAAAGCCTCCCGGCCGTGGCAGAGGTGGCCGGGTAGGATTGCGAACCGTGCCCGAGTTCCAGACCAGCCCAGGGATGCGCGACATCCTGCCGCCCGAGTCGGCTCGCTGGCGTCGCTTCGTCGAGGTGTTCGCCGAGGTGGCCGACGGGGCCGGTTACGGCCAGGTCATCTCGCCGCTGTTGGAAGACCTCGGCGTGTTCCAGCGCATCGGTGCGGCCACCGACGTGGTCAGCAAGGAGATGTACGACTTCGTCGACAAGGGTGGCCGCCACATCGCCCTGCGCCCCGAGCTCACCGCCTCGGTGTGCCGGGCGTTCGTGCAGCACCACCCGGTCACCCCGTGGAAGGTCTGGTACTCGGGGTCGCAGTTCCGCTACGAGAAGCCCCAGCGCGGCCGGTACCGCCAGTTCGACCAGGTGGGCATCGAGGTGCTCGGCGCCAACGACCCGTACCTCGACGTCGAGATCATCGCCCTCGGCTGGGAGTTCTTCCGCCGACTCGGGCTCACCCGGGTGGATCTGTTGCTGAACTCGCTCGGCGAGCCCGGCGACCGTGCCCGCTACGTCGCTGCGCTCGAGGCGTACTTCCAGGCCCACCTCGGCGACCTCAGCGCCGAGAGCCAGGTCACACTCGCCAAGAACCCCTTGCGCGTGCTCGACTCGAAGCGGCCGCAGGATGCCCCGGTGGTGGCGGGCGCACCGCGCATCGCCGAGTTCTACAGCGACGAGGCCGCGGCGCACTTCGCTAGCGTGCAGGCTGGGCTCGGCGAGTTGGGCATCCCGTTCCGCGTCGAGACCAAACTGGTGCGCGGTCTCGACTACTACCGCTACACGACGTTCGAGTACCAGGGTGGCACGCTCGACTCGGCGCAGAACGCGTTGGGCGGTGGTGGCCGCTACGACGGGCTCGTCGAATCGCTGGGCGGTTCGGCCACGCCGGGCGTCGGCTTCGCCATCGGTCTCGACCGCACGCTGCTGGCCTGCGACGACGAAGGCGTGTTCGCAGCCCCCTCGAGCGGTGTCGACGTGTTCGTGGTCGACACCACCGGCGGGGTCGAGGCGCTGCGCATCACCGGTGCGTTGCGCGCCGTCGGCATCCGCTGCGACCGTGCCTACGAGAACCGCAGCATGAAGAGCCAGATGAAGGTGGCCGACCGCAGCGGGGCCGCCTATGCGGTCATCGTCGGCACCAACGAACTCGAGGCCGGCACCGTCGTGGTGCGGCCGTTGCGAGCGGAACGACCGACCGGGCAGGGCGACGCGCCGGCGGTGTCGGGCCAGTACGACGTCGCCCGTCACGATCTCATCGACCACCTCACGAAAGCACTCTCATGAGCAGCACGTCCATGCGCACCCATCAGTGCGGCGAACTCCGCCCCGAACAGATCGGCACCACGGTCAGCCTCTGCGGCTGGGTGGCCACCCGCCGCGAGCACGGTGAGAAGCTCGCGTTCGTCGACCTGCGCGACCATTCGGGCGTCACCCAGTGCGTCGTCGACAACTCCGTCGACGTGCGCCCCGAGTACGTCATCCGCGTCACCGGCACCGTGGCCGCACGGCCCACCGAGAACGTCAACCAGCGCATCCCCACCGGCGGCATCGAACTGCAGGACTGTGTCGTCGAAGTGCTCAACGCTGCCGAGGCTCCGCCGTTCCCCATCAACGAGCGTGCCGACCAGGTGGCCGAGAACACCCGCCTGCAGTACCGCTTCCTCGACATCCGCCGCGAGCGCATGCAGCGCAACCTGCGCCTGCGTGCCGCCGTGAACTCGGCCATCCGCCGGGCCATGGAGGCGCAGGACTTCGTCGAGGTCGAGACGCCGATGCTGGTGCCCAGCACGCCCGAGGGTGCTCGCGAGTTCATCGTGCCCAGCCGCCAGCAGCCCGGCTCGTTCTACGCGCTCCCGCAGAGCCCGCAGTTGTTCAAGCAGTTGCTGATGGTGGCCGGTATCGACCGGTACTACCAGGTGGCCCGCTGCCTGCGCGACGAAGACCTGCGCGCCGACCGGCAGTACGAGTTCATGCAGCTCGACATCGAGATGAGTTTCGCCACCCAGCACGACGTGCACACGGCCATCGGCAACGCCGTGCTCGCCGCTGCCCGGGCCGCCGGTCAGGAGCCCGGCGACATTGTCACGCTCACCTGGCACGAGGCGATGAACCGGTTCGGTAGCGACAAGCCCGACCTGCGCTTCGGTCTGGAACTGGTCGAGCTCACCGATGCGTTCGCCTCCACCGGGTTCAAGGCGTTCGCCGGCGCGGCCAGCATCAAGGGCATCAACGCCGCGGGCAAGGCCGACGAGTACGGCCGCAACAAGCTCGACGCGATGACCGACAAGGCCAAGAAGATGGGTGCCAAGGGCCTGGTCTGGATCAAGGTCGGTGCCGACGGCGAGCTCGAGTCGCCGGTCAGCAAGTTCCTCAGCGAGGGCGAGCAGACCGAGTTGC